>VXTA01000126.1 GCA_009837685.1 Chloroflexota bacterium
TAGGTGGTGTTGGCATTCAAATTTTCCGCTTGCTTTGACATCATGCCTCTGAGTTTATCGCACGCTCAAATTCCGAGTCGGCGATCAGCAAATGTGTGGATTGGGGTTTGTCCGTTTCCGCACAATGATCGTCATGTCCCACCCCTCATCTTCTGAGAACGTCGTCTCGTGAACATCAGCGCCGTCATCTGGGCGGGGCTGGTTGCGTTGATGCTCGTTGCGTTCGCATGGGCGATGCTGCTGCAGATTCCCGCGGAAGCGCAGAGCAGACCTACGATCTCGCTCATCGCCGACTCCGACTGCGTGGTTGGAGGTCAGTCGGCCGGTTTCACACTGAAGTCCTCCAGCGCGTTGGAATCCTCAATCACAGTCCACATGAACTTCGGTCGCAACTATCGGGTCATCGACGACGCGCTGTTGAATCACGGCAAGTCGGTCAATTTTCCGGCAGGGAGGACTTCAGTCAGATTCTCGATTTCCACCCGAAGCCCCGGCTCGGACGGCAAAGGATGGGATCACCCCGATGGTAATTACACATACGGTAGCGGAGACTCTGGCGATTTCAGCATTCACATATCATCCGGCTTCAAACATTACTCCACGGGACGAAGCTCCGCAAAGATCGAGGTGTACCACCCCGATCAACGAAGTTCGTGTCGGAAACCCGAACCGACTTCAACCCCGACCGACACGCCTACCAGCACACCCACGAACACGCCAACTGCGACTCCAACTGCAACACCCACTTTCACGCCGACACCAACCCCCACACCGACTCCTACGCCGACAAATACGCCGACTCCTACACCTACGGACACCCCGACGCTAACGCCTACACTCACGCCCACGCCGACCAACACTCCTATCACAAGAAACACGCAAATCGACACAACGAACACGCAAACCGACACGACGAAAGACACGTCCGACGACACGCCGCCACCGCCACCATCGCCTACGCCGACTCCAACTCCCAAAACCCAATCGCAACAACGCAACTCGCAGACGCAGAGCGCGCCGCCAGCTCGCAGATACAGAGATCCAACACCGACTCCAACACCCACACTCGATCCCGACGTTTGGACGAAACTGCCCGCCACGGCTACGCATACGCCGACTCCCGCGCCGGGCGCTACATCGACTTTCACACCGACACCCGGAGCCACGCGTGATGTGCCCGAGCAGTTCATCGCCGACACTCCAACGCCGACTCCGACATCAGTTGCCGCGCTGGTCGCAACTCCCGCCGAATCTCCCGACACAGATTCGGTCGAAGCCGAACCTGCTCAGGAACTTGAGGCAACGCCCGCTGAAACTCCGACTCCGAAAGCGGAGGTCGTCGCAACGCCGAAGAGATCAAAAGCCGCGTATCAAGTTTGCGGGGTTCATCTAGCCTTTGCCCAATCCACGATGCGAGTCGGAGAATCCACGACGCTGACAGCGAGCCACTCGGGCACGACTGGATGGCGGATCATATTCAGCAACGGGAATTTGAACCTCGGCGAGCCGATTGTCGAATCGGCCGAACGAACAACGTGGAGCATCTTCGCAACCGAAGCAGGCACAGCCGCGGTTACGATTGCGGCGAGATGCAGGGACAACGACGGCAGAGAGGTGGGATTCACAGCGACCATTCATGTTGATCCCGCATCAACAGCAACTCCGACTGCAACGGCGGAACCCTCGGTTGCGCCGACTCGTGAGGTCGAAGAGGTCAAGACACATCCCATCGTCTACCAGCCGACACCCGTGATCGTCGTGGCGCAGATCGCACCAAGCTCAACACCTGAGCCTATCGCCACAGCGCGCGCCGCAACAATTGCGTACGTCCCAACTTCGACGGCAACGCCGACATCAACTCCCACACGCACACCGTCCCCCGATGTTGAAGAAAGCGAACCGGTGGTCATTATCAACACCGAAGATCAGAATTCGGGTCCCACAATCATTGAACCGCCGTCGAATGTTCAAGACGCATCATCGACATCGAGCGGCATTTGGCAGTTGTGGATTCTGATTGCACTGACAGCTGCGTTTCTGATTCCGATCTACCTGATCTCGAGGCGGCGCAAGTCCGACGCAAGCGGCGGAACGGCAATGGTTGAAGAACCGATCATCGACGACGGCTGCGAGGATGCCGACGATCGATTGGTGATAGATAGGGTTTTGAAATAAGGCCGCTAACAGTTTTTGCCCGAAATCCCATTGTGGCAACTGATATCCTGACACCAACGAGCCTCTATGGTTGGAGCGTAGAGTGCAACCGCAGAAACTTGCAAAGAACGACCAGAAACAAGAAAGGTCGGACGAACAAGACGCGCCGGAACCTCTCAAGGAGATACTGGTGGCTCTCGCCTTGTCCGTTGTCATCATAGCTCTCAGGTTCTTTTTAGACTGGGGTGTTTCCGACTTCTACGCCTTTTTCGACGGGTTCTTGGGCATCTTCCGTTAATTGTCCATGCTGACACAGTTGCGGCGAAGATTCCGGCTGCCCTTCCGATTGTCCTTCCGACTATCCATGTATATGGCCGCGGCTCAGCTCGTGGCGACCGGGTTCTGGGATAGCACAAGACATTTGGAGGCTGACAGCAACGAAGCGATAGTCGCGCCGTTGCTCGCCTTGTGCGCTTCACTTCTGGGATTGGCGCTGGAGGAGGCAAAGCAGCATCATTCTCTGAACGCCAAGATCAACAGTTTCGCTCTTTGGTTCGTCGCCATCGCCAGCTCTTACTTCTGGTACGCATCGCTTTACAACTTAGGAGTAAACGAGACATTCAGCCATCTCAATATCTTGCTAGGTCTGCTTTACTGGTACTTCCCTATCGGCTTGACCGGGTTCATCGGATCGATGATTTGGAAGGTTATCGAAACCGTCAGGAACGAAGCGAGGTGAGACATGAAGAACCTGCCTCGCTTTGTTGAATATCCTCTACGCAATTCGTCGGAAACGACAGATTTCCGAGTAGGTTACGCACATTTCAGCGCGTATATTGCGCGCATTTGCCGAATTCCATAGTAGAGTTGCGGCAACGTCAAGGCGAATCGCAAGATTCCCCCGGTTCGTTGAATGCGAACCCTATCGCTGGTCGAATGTCGGCCTGGCGCGTCCAATGCGCCTCCCTTCGTTCGACCAAAAGGGGAATGCCTTGACGTTAGAGACGTTGCCTGACGACGAGGGAGGCTCCCGTGCCGCGCAAAAACCCCAACGCCGACGACAGCCCCGAGCGCATCGCGGCAAGAGCCTATTTCCGACAGCCCCGGCAACTCTCGGAGCATCCGAAGCTCTTTTCGGATTGGGTGCTCGCCTTCCTCCTAACGCCGGTCATCGGCGTGGTCGTGCTGGCCATTTGGGACTACGACGTATGGAAGAGATTCGCGAAGATCGTGTGGGGCGCAACCGGCCTGGTTCTCATCGTTGCGGTTGTTCCCATGATCGTGTCATGGGTCGCGTCATGGTTTTCGTGACAACGCGCCGCTCGATGCGGATCTGGCGAGACAGTGTATCCGTGAAAGGAAAAGAACAATGGGTTTCATCTGGGTTGGAATGTTTGCCTTCGGAGTGGCATTCGTCGTAATGGCGATCTTGCTGATTGAAGCGGCGAATTACTCCGAGAGTCACAGAGATGCGCTCATGCTGACAGCCGCATTCTTGAACGCCATCGCGACGGTGGTGGTGGCTGCAGCGGTCGTGTTTGAAAGCGAGAAGATCGTGAAGATCATCAAAGAGGGACGAAGCTCACGATCCGACGAGGATTGATCCCGTCTTACGCCTCAGTACCTGAATAGCAACGCGAAGACCACTAGAAGCAGGCAGGCAAAGATCATTGCCACCATCAGGAAACCGCCCCATTCGTCGGCTGTGAACTTGCCGAACCACGAAGACCGCCACCTTTCGCCGATACGCGAAAAAACGTTGCGGCTTCCGCCCCGCTGATCTTCATACTGCTTGGTAGCCATAACCTCGGATTTTACCAGATCCACGGGCTTGGACTAAACTCGGATGCATGGAACACTATTACGTCGATAGAAACCCAACAATTCAAGGTATTTATCGGGTTCATCGAGAAGGATGCGACCGGCTTCCGAGCGTTGACAAAAGAACCTACCTCGGCATGTTCAGAGATTGCCACGGAGCGGTGGAGAAAGCCGGCGAATCTTATCTGAGGGTGGACGGCTGCGCTCAATGCGCGCCCGAGTGCCGCTCGAGGTGATGCGGCGGTGCGGATGTGGGGTCGCATGAGTACAATACGCTTTCGTCGGAGGGGTTCCGGTTCGGTTGATCCTTCATTGGCTGTCTCGATGATTTGTCCGGTGCCCCTTCCACACCTGCTGAATACTGCCCACTGCGGAGATGTGTCGAGACGATGAAGACCTACACCATCACGTTCAAAAACGGAACGATTCAAGAAGTCAGCGCGGAACGGTATCTCGATATAGACGAACGCCTGATACTGCTTGTCGGCCATCAGGAAGTCGCACGGTACATGCGGGACGACGTTTCGGGGATCAAGGAATCGGACAAACTTCCCGGCCCTGTTTACGGCAACCCGAGCGAAAGACGAAAGCGCGGATAACCGATACACTTCGTTCGGGGGCGCGGCCGGGTAGAGTCCACCCGTGCCGCGTCCCCGAATCTTCACTTCGACCGCGCCCGACGACGAGTCTGCCAACCTCTATCTAGCGCGTCGCTATCACCCACGCCGCTATCTTGACGAAGGCTCCGTAGGTCTCGGCGAGCTTGCAGTACCGCGTCGCAATTCCTCTGAAGTGCTTGATGTACGAGAAGTAGTTTTCGATCATGTGCCGCTTCTCGTACCGCTTCTCGTCGTGAGGTATAGGATGATCGACCCTGTGGACCCTCGACGGGATGACCGCAGAGACCCCCATGCGCCTCAATTCGGCGCGTATAGCGTTCGTGTCGTAAGCTCTATCGGCGATTATCTCCGACACGCCTTCCATATCCGCAATCAGCGACAGGAAATGGGGAGACTCGGCCGCATTGCCGGGATGCACGGAGAAATCCACCAATTCGCCGGCATCGGATAGGACAGCGATCAATTTAGTGGTCAACCCTCCCATGCTGGTACCTAGCCCCTGCAGTCTTCTCGATGCTTCAGGGGTCGCTCCCCGCTTCAGCGCGCCCGCCGAATGCTGGTGGGCCTGGCTTATCGTCCCATCCACCATCAGAGTTCCCATGTCCAAATGCGGATAGAGATCCGAGAACATTCGGTCGAACACGCCCGACTCTTCCCATCGTCTGAACCGATAATACACGGTGTTCCAGTTGCCGAAGCGCGGCGGCAGGTCGCGCCACGGCGCACCGGTTCTCACCACCCACAGCATCCCTTCAAGCGCCATTCGGTTGTCATACCCGGTTCTACCCGGGTCCTCCTTTCTGCCGGGAAGATGATCGCGTATCAACTCCCATTGCGAGTCCGTGAGTTTCGTTCTGGGCCGCGCGGACGGACACTCTCCGCACATCAGCCCCGAATGTGTGAAAATAGGGATTGGATCCTCGATCTTCATTGGTTAAACCTCGTTGATGCATTGGGGAGATTCCCGTCGGGGCGGTGTTCGCTGAAACATGCCGCCTCGACGTTAAACTCCGGTTGAGTCAAGTGGATTCTTCGTTTGGCCGACCCGCCTTCGAGCCGTCCCACCTCCTTTCAAGTCCGCCGCAAGACGCGCGGCTTTGAGGTTCGTGTGGTTGGACGTTTGAAGATGCCCGATCAGAAGATGACCGGGAAACTACGATGCGGATGGAAACCGCAAGCCGGATCAGCAGACGTTCGGCTGAACGTCTCCAAATGGAACAGCGCATGAGCGTTGCCTCGAACTTTCCCAACATTGAGGAAAGCGCAACGCCACGAACGCGTTGAGAATAGCGGCGGAATGCCATCTTTTCATTTTTCACACTCCCCAAGTTGCATTGGGGCGACTCTCGAAAGAGCCTCCGTTACCGTGTGTCCGTTTCGCGTTCAACAACGAACACCATCCTCGCGTTCCTCCCATCAATATACAAGACATCTGCGGACGATGCAAGGGGTCAGCGCCCGGCTCGGAAAATTGCAACTCACCCGAGCCGGGAGGCGGAAAAATGAACAAACCGCTTTCGCCGACCATTCACAGCTAATCGGTTACGCTTGTTACCGAATAACTGAATTTTGCCGCCGCAAGCATCCTTAACACGCTTGCGACGACCCAGAAAGGAGGCAACGCCTTGCCCACTTTCCGTACAACCGACTCGAGCTTCCACGGGGAGGCAAACTGTCGGTTCAACATAACCAGCCGGACGACCGAGACGGACTCCGACCGGGTGGATTTCGAGCGGATCGCGCTCGATGTGCTGTATAAGTTCGGTCTCATCAATTTGGGATTGGTAGCGGTGCGGGTAGTGTCGATGATCTCAGAGGCGTGAAGCGGGCAAATGCTGAATGCCAACATCACCTAGGGGCCGAAGGCTTCGGAACAACGGCTGTAGGCACCGGGAAATACCAGGTGGCTGAATGGACAGCAGACGACCAAGTGGTGCTGCACTCGGTGCGCGACCACTGGACTGGCATCGAGCCGTCTGTCGGAACTGTCAACATCGTCCACATGCCCGAAGCGGCCTCTCGTGAAGCAGCGCTGCGCGCTGGCGAGATCGACATCGGCGAACTCAGCCCGCAGGTCATCAACCAAGTTGTTGACGACATTGGAGGACGAGTACAAGAGATCGGCATCGCCCGCCCGCAAGGCTTCCAGATGGCTGGCAACTACTGGTCCACCGACTGCTCCGACTGTGAAGGCGGTGCAATGCCGCGTCCCGGCTGGGAAGAAGGTCTAGCGGAAGGTTTCCCGTGGATCGGTGATCCCGGCGATCCGACCTCTATGGAAAATGCTCGTAAGGTTCGATGGGCGATGGCTATGGCCGTCAACCGAGAGTCGATCATCGCGAACGTCCTTGACGGACTCGGCCGTGTTATCTATGCATGGCAGAACATCCTTCCGGATGACCCGAGCCATAAAGCCGAATGGGTGATCCCTTACGACGTCGCAATGGCCAAACAGTACATGGCAGAAGCCGGAGTAGCAGATGGCTTCGACATGGAGATATGGGTGCCCAGCACGTTCTCGCCAGGCACGATAGCTGCCGCCGAAGCCACCGCTGAGATGTGGCGGAGCGACCTCGGCATCAACGTCACCATTGACCGCACCGAGTACGGCGCGCGACGCCCGCAGACCGTTGACAAGACGATCAACGTCCCGTTCACGCACGGCATCAACTGGATACCGGGCGCTACTTCGGCACGTTACATCTGTGCGGCCGCAGGTCACATCGTAGGCTTCACGATGGAGCAAGCAGTTTGCGACGTTGGACTTTCGAACGCTACTGAGCGGGACCTGAACCAGCGCATAGCGAACAACATCGAGGTGCAAGACTACCTGTCGCATCAGATGCTCTTCTTGCCGATGTTCCAGCACAGCGCCAACCTCTTCGCTGTCGCGTCAAGAGTGACCGCATGGGACCCCTACAACTCGCAAGACGTGTTGCCCAACCGCCCTGAGTCACTAACCGTCTCGGATTCCGAATAAGCATCACCAAAGGGATGTCTCTCCGCCCCGACGCCGGCCCCGTGAGAACGGGAGTGGATCCGGCGGCGGGGCGGGTTCCGCAAGTTCTTGTGGCTTGCGGATGCCCCTAATGTACGATTTGGCTCGGTTGATCTCCGCTGTGAAATAGCGGTTAGTAGATACGCCAAGATTTATGTCCAGACTTGGGGAAATACCCATTGGCTAGATTCCTCATACGCCGAGTGTTTTACATGGCCGCCGTGATGGTTGGTATCTCGATGATCGTCTTCGGACTGTCACGGCTCACCGGCGATCCACGCCTGCTCTATATGACGCAAGGCACACGCTGGTCCCAAGAAGTGTGGGATGCCAGAGGACGCGAACTCGGGCTCGATAAACCAATGGTTGTGCAGTACCTTGTCTGGGCCGGGAACGCTATTCAAGGCGACTTCGGAGATTCGCTTTGGCACAAGCGAAATTCCCTGCGTATCATCATCGAAAAGCTGCCTGCCACCCTACAGCTTTCCGGCATCTCCTACTTGATGGCTGTCGCGCTTGGTGTAATTCTCGGCACCATATCCGCCGTTACACGCGGAACACTGGTCGACATTGCGGTCCGATCCTTCGCCCTAATTGGTCAAGCAGCACCTCCATTCTGGCTCGCTCTCATTCTTATCTTCTTCTTCGCTGTCTACCTAGACATTCTGCCCACCTCCCGTCGAGGCGATTGGACGCACTTCGTCCTTCCAGCCACAACCCTGGCATGGCTGGGTTCCGCTGGCCTCGCGAGGCTGACCCGATCGTCCCTCTTAGAAGTCCTCGACAGTGAATACATCAAATTAGCTCGGGCGAAAGGCGTATCAACCAACAAGGTGATTCTGAAACACGCCCTCAAAAACGCGCTTATCGCTCCCCTCACCGTTGCCGCCATACTCCTCGCAAGCTTTCTTTCCGGCACTGTCGTAGTCGAAACCGTCTTTGCGTGGCCGGGTCTCGGCAGACTCGCCGTGGACGCGACAAAAAACAACGACTTTCCATTAATCACTGGAATCACCGTCATTTTTGCAGGGTTATTCCTTATCTCCAGCCTCTTGGCGGACCTGTTATACGCCTATATCGATCCTAGGATCCGTATCTATGATTCGTGATACGCCACTGCCGGACACGGCGACCGGACGCTCGAATCTGCGAATACCTGTGCTAGGCACGGTATACCGATGGATACGGCGGTATCCGGTTCTACCGGTGATGATCGCTGTTGGGCTCGCGATTATGGCGATCTTCGCTCCATGGGTCGCTCCAGCGCACCCATTGGAGAGTGACCTCGATTTCATTGCTCACCCGCCGGTTTGGATGGAAGGCGGTACCTTCGACTACATTCTCGGTGCTGACAAAATTGGACGCGACCTGTTAAGTCGCATAATCCATGGGTCTCGCATCTCCCTATCTGTAGCGTTCATCGTCATAATTTGCGGCAGTTTGATCGGCAGCGCAATCGGCATTGCTTCCGGCATGGCGGGAGGATTGTGGGACGAGATCGCGATGAGAATCGTAGACCTCGTCTACGCCACACCCTTCCTGCTCATCGCTCTCGTAGCCGCGGTGGTCTTCGGCACGAGCTTTCAGCTCGTTCTTACACTCCTGACGATCTTTTCATGGCCGATCTTCGCTCGCCAGACCCGCGGACTTACTCTCCAACTCAAGAACATGGACTACGTCGCAAGCGCTCGCGTCAACTCAGCCTCACAGTTCCGCATCGCTTTTCGGCACATCATGCCTGGCGTTTTCAACACCGTCGTCGTAATAGCAACACTACAGATCGGATCCCTTATTCTCACCGAATCCGTCCTCTCTTATCTCGGTGTCGGCATCCCCGCACCTCAGCCAGCGTGGGGCAGTATGGTTGCCGATGGAAGAGAGTTCATCACCACGGCATGGTGGGTTCCCGTGATGCCCGGAGCCGCCATCTTCCTCACTGTCTTTGCTTTCAACTTCATCGGCGACTGGCTGCGCGACTATCTGGATCCTCGTTTGAGGCAGATTCACTGACAATCCGGTTAGGGCCTACCAGATCTGCCTCTTGCATATTGCAAGTGCTAAGTCCGTAACCTCGCGTGTCTGCGACGCGTAAACTAGCCCCATCACCATCCTTGAGTGCTTTAGGTAGGCAACCATGAAAATCACCGATGTCAAAACCCACGTTGTGAAGATGCCATCCACCATGCCGTGGGTCTTCGTCAGCGTCGAGACCGACGAGGGCGTAACCGGTTGGGGCGAATGCACCGACTACATCGCCAATCCTCAGCTGGTACGAGGGATCGAAGCAGTTAAACCATTCGTGGTTGGTATCGATGCCTCACATATCGAGGAGATCTGGCAGCGCATCTTCCACATGTACTCCGATCTCAATGGGCGTGGCTTTGTCTCTCATCTCATCAGTGCTATCGATATCGCATTGTGGGACATCAAAGGAAAGGTTCTCGACAGGTCTATATACGACCTCTTAGGCGGTCCCGTCCGAGCCTCCGTTCCGCTTTATACGCACGTCAGCGACACTTCGCAAGGCGACACCTTCGAAGATCATTTAGCCGGGATGATGGAGGATGCTCGACGCACCAAAGAGATGGGTTTCGAAGCGATTAAGACCGATCCCTTCCCTTCGCGCCGACAGTACGGCAAGTTCCGGGGCGCGTACATGGTTGAAAGGCTTGAACCGGCCGCGATCCGTGAATCAGTGCAGTGGATGGAGGGCTTACGGGTAGGCGGTGGGGTTGATTACGAAATGAATCTCCTCGCCCATGGACGTTTCGATGTCGCTTCAGCCATCGAAGCCTGCCGAGCAATGGAACACATCAACCTCGTTTGGCTCGAAGAACCGATACACGTCGAAAATCACAACGCTTTGAAGCACGTACGCGAAAACGTCAACGTCCCGCTCTGCGTTGGAGAACGGCACTTCACACGTTGGGACTACTGGCAAATTCTGAACGATCGCCTGGTCGACTACATCATGCCGGACATCGCTTGGTGCGGCGGTATCAGCGAGATCCGTCGGATTGCAGCGATGGCCGAAGTCGCGCACATTCGTATCAGCCCGCACGACGCCTTAGGACCGATCGCGATCGCCGCGAGCTTCCAGGTCTGCATGACGATGCCCAACCTATATCGTGAAGAGTGTGTTCACCACTGGTTCTCAGAATTCGAGAAGCTCATCGACCCGATGTTTGACGTTCGCGGCGGTCACATTCACCCAAACGGACGACCGGGCCTAGGCATCGAACCGATCCCTGAAGCGTTAGAGGAGTATAAAGTCGATGTCGATGCACCGGAAGCTCAGCGAACGGACTGGTATGGCGGCGCGAACGACGATGACGACGAGTAGAACCATCGCTAGTATCAACAATGCGCGTTGTGGAAGGATCGCTCAATGAATTTGAGTGGCGGCGAAGCACTCGTAAAATCGCTCGTTAACGAGGGTGTTGAGGTCGTCTTTGGAATCCCCGGTATCCAGATCTACGGCATCGTCGCTGCGTTAAGGGATGAGCCGAGGATCCGCATGGTCACCACTCGCCATGAACAAGGCTCTACCTATATGGCGGATGGATACGCCCGAGCCTGCGGCAAGCCAGGTGTAGCACTCGTCGTCCCCGGCACCGGCGTTTACAACGCCGCTTCCGGCATCGCTAATGCCTACGCACGTTGTTCGCCCGTGTTACTGATCGCCGGACAGATCCCCCGAGCACAAATCGACAAAGACATTGGAAGCATCCACGAAGTAGCGGATCAAATCGGCGTGTTGAAGCCGGTCACGAAGTGGCAACGGAGGGTCATGAGACCCCGCGACGTGCCGGATGCCGTGTTTGAAGCCTTCAGGCAGATGCGCACCGGTAGACCGCGTCCCGTGGTCATCGAAATCCCGCCAGAGACGGGAGTGGAGCGCGAAGAAGTGGTTCTCCGTGAGCCCGCTCGCATCTCCCGCATCGTGCCCAGTCCTGACCAACTGCGCGAAGCGGCCCAAATCATCGCCAATTCTCGTTTGCCGCTGATATATGCAGGCGGCGGGGTGGCGATTTCCGATGCCGAAGAAGCCCTCGTCCGATTGGCTGAGGCTACCAACATACCGGTCGTAACTTCGAACAGCGGCAAAGGATCCATCCCTGACAATCACTCGCTCTCATATGGCTCATGCTTCAGTCCCATGGCCGAACAGCCGTCGATGAACCAACTCTTCGAGGTCATGCAGTCCGCCGACGTTGTCATCGGTATCGGTGCGCGCTTCTCGCTGGGCAACCCTGCCGGCGAAGCATCCACGCTCATAAACATCAACATCGACGATGGCGACTTAACCCGCATCCAGTCCAACAC
>VXTA01000332.1 GCA_009837685.1 Chloroflexota bacterium
GAATAATTGGCGAGAAGTTGTTCTTGGGTGATGCGGCACGCCGATCGCAGCATACTGCGGGCTTCAACTGCGGCTTCGTCGGAAGGAATGCCTGCGTTCAGAAGAGCAGATGTAGTTGCGCGGGTCGCTTCCGCAATGGTTGGCAATGAAAAAGAGATGTCAGCTATCTGACGCGGCTTGGATTTTTCTAGTTTGCTCCTCGTGAAGGAGCGCGTCGACAAACTCGTCGATTTCGCCGTCGAGGATCTTTGGAAGGTTGTGACTCGTGAGGTTGATGCGGTGGTCGGTGACTCTGGATTGGGGGAAGTTGTAGGTGCGGATTTTTTCGGAGCGGTCGCCAGAGCCGATTTGGGCTTTTCGGTTTGCGGCTTCTTCGGATGCTCGGCGCCGAAGCTCCATATCCCATAGTCGGGTGCGAAGGATATCCATCGCCTGCATTTTGTTTTGGAGTTGCGAGCGTTCGTTCTGGCACTGGGCGTCGATGCCTGACGGTTCGTGTGTGATGCGGACGGCGGTGGCGACCTTGTTTACGTTCTGTCCGCCATGACCGCCGGCGTGGAAGATGTCGATCTTGAGATCCTTGTCGTCGATCTCGATGTCGATATCTTCGGCTTTCGGGAGAACGGCGACGGTTGCGGCGGAGGTGTGGATGCGCCCTTGAGATTCGGTTTGTGGGACCCGTTGGACGCGGTGCGTGCCGCTTTCGTGCTTTAGACGCGGATATGCTCCTTCGCCTTCGATCTCGAAGACGACTTCTTTGATGCCGCCGATACCGGTGTCGTTCAGGGATAGGACCGAGGTTCGCCAACCGTGGTTTTCAGCGAATCGCTGATACATGCGGAAGAGCTCGTTAGCGAAGAGACCCGCTTCGTCGCCGCCGGTGCCGGCGCGGATTTCGAGAACGGCGTCGGCGTCGTCGGTTTCGTCGCGCGGGATGAGCGCGATTTGGATTTCTTGGACGAGCTCACCGCGGCGTGTCTGCTGGTCAAGGATGATGTCGCGCGCCATCTCTATCATGTCGTCGTCGGATTCTTCGGCGAGGATTGTTTCGGCATCCGCTATTTCGTCGATTACCGCGTCGAACTCATCGCGTAGTCGGACTAGCGCTGATATGCGCGAGTACTCTCTGCCGAGTCGTTGCATCTTCAGGTGATCGGAGACGATGTCTGGTTGTGACATCTGCGTCTCAAGTTCCGACTGTCTGTCGGCAGCTGCTTGCAGGCTCGCGCGGAGCCGGTCTTCTACTTTGGGATCGGGAGCAGGCATCACAAAATTGGGCAAAGAGTTTTCGCGATGGTGTCGGCGTGCAGGTCAACAGTCAGCTGTTCGCCGTCGAATTGGAGCGGTTTGATGGCTGCCACGTTTTGCTCGATCTCTCTGTTGCCTATGATGATGGCGTAGTTGGCGTTGGCGCGGTTTGCGTAACGCATTTGAGCACGCATAGATTTGCCGTACGGAGCCGTGATGACGGAAAGTCCCAAGTTTCGTAGTTCAGCAGAGATTGAGTTGGCGCGCCGCGTCGCGTTTTCGCCTACGTGAATGACAACGGCGTTTGCGGGGGGATCAGCGACTTCGAGAGATTCTTGGCGTCGGATTTCAAGGATGATGCGTTCAATGCCGGATCCGAAACCGACACCAGGCGTTTCATCGCCGCCGAGGATTCCGATAAGGGGGTCGTATCGTCCACCGCCGAAGAGGGATGTTTGACTGCCCTCGGTTGACGGTTCGAACTCGAAGACGGTGCGGTTGTAGTAGTCCAATCCACGAACCAAGGTGTGGTCAATGTGGTAGCTGAAATTCGGGTATGCGGTTTTGAGACCGTCGAGAAGTGTGAGCAGGGATTCCCAGTGGCTTTGGGCTTCTTGGGAGAGGTAGTCAAGTGACTTTGGCGCGTCGGCGCTGAGTTTGCGCGTTGCTGGCTCTTTTGAATCGAGCAGACGCAGCGGGGCGCGATCGAGTCGGTCACGGTCGACTTTGGGCAGGTCGTTGGCGTATTTTGCGTAGTGGTTGCGGAGATCGTTGGCGTAACTGGTTCTGGTTGCTGGGTCGCCGATGGAGTTGATGCGTACGGTGACGTCTGACAGTCCAAGAGCGGTTATGTAGCGTAGTCCGATCTCGATGATTTCGGCGTCGATGTTTGGCGAAGGGTCGCCGATTGCTTCGCATCCGAACTGGTGGTGTTGGCGAAAGCGGCCAGCTTGGGGGCGGTCGTAGCGGAACATCGGGGCAATGTAGAAGAGGCGGACTGGCTGCGGAAGGTTGTGCATACCGTGCTCGATGTAGGAGCGGCAAACGGGTGCGGTGCCTTCAGGTCTGAGGGTCAGAGAGTCGCCGCCGAGGTCTTCGAAGGAGTACATCTCTTTTTGGACGATGTCGGTCTCGTCGCCGACGCCGCGGCGGAATAGGCTGGTGTGCTCGAAGACGGGAGTGTCGATCTGCTGGTATCCGAACTGGCGCGCGGTGATAATCGCAGTTGATTTGACTGCGGTCCAGAGGGTTTGGTCGTCGGGAAGAATGTCGGCGACGCCGCGCGGTGCCCTGAAATTTCGTTGCTCAGCCATTTCTCACCGATTCTATGTTCCCCGATTGTGAGAACGGTGGATTGATGGGTCGAATATGGTGCTTTGATAGACTTTCGAATACGGAGTCGGGGCATGGCGCAGTCTGGCAGCGCACTTGACTGGGGGTCAAGAGGTCACAGGTTCAAATCCTGTTGCCCCGACCATGATTTCCACAGTTTCTGCTTCGCGAATCTGCGCGACTCTACTGCGATGCGAACTTGATCTTTTCGCCGCTTCTGCTTAACTGTCAGGCCCGCCTGCTTCTCTTCACGGCAGGTTGCAAGATGAGGAAGACGCCGGCGGCTGTGAACATCAGGATGGTGCCGGTTATGAGTACGGGTTGATATGTGCCGAGGCGGTCGAAGGTGTATCCGGCGGCTACTGGTGCGACGATAAGGGCGGCGTTGTAGATGGGTGCCATCATGCCTCGGATGGTGGCGTATCTGGCGCGTCCGAAGAGGTCTCCGATGATTGCCCAGTTTAGAGAGCTGCCCGCTTCTGATCCGACAAAGAGGAGCATGGCGAGGAATATGGGCCAAGTGCCTTCGACGAGTGTGATCAGAAGCAGGCTCACTGCTGAGGCGCTGTAGAGGAATGTGAGCATCAAGGGGCGGCCGACTCGGTCGCTGATGTAACCGGTGAAGATGATGACGGGTACGGCGGCGAGGGATATCGCGCCGACGAGATTCGCGGCGGTCTGTTGAGCTTCGCCTCGGGAGACGAGGATTGGGATGAAATGCAGGAATATGGTGCCGTGTACGGATATTCGAAGGGTCGTAGCGGTGACGAGGATCCAGAACGACGGGGTTTTGAGGGCTTGTTTGGTCGTGAAATCGCCTTCGGACGAGGCGTCGGATTGGGAAGTGTCTGCGGTAACGGCTTGGGAGGTTTTGTTCGTGTCTGCGGTGCGTTCTCTGATGCGACGCCGCATATGGGTATAAGAGATGCCGCCGTCGGGTTTGAGTCCCATGCTCTCCGGCGAGCGTCTGAATAGGAAAGAGACAGGAGCGATTGCAACGACCAAGATGATGCCGACGATCACTGAGGTGGTCTGCCAACCGAGGTTGATGACTCCCACGGATAGTAGCGGAATGACGATCGCGCCTCCGAGTCTGAACGCTGCGCTGTTGATTGACATGACTAGTCCGCGGTATCGGATGAACCACGTGTTGAGCGCGGCGGTGGTTGCTTGCATGAAGGATGTCGATGAACCTATGGAGACGACGCATACGTAAACGAGCAGGAACGCGATGTACGTGTCTTGTCTTGAGAGAAGGATGTAGCCGAACCCGGTGATGAGGGTTCCGCTGAGGATCAGTGGGATGTATCCGAATTTGTCGAGGGCCCAGCCGGTGATGGGTCCGAGGACACCGTTTTCGGCGCGGGCGAGTGCGAATGCTAGTGAAGTCTGCCAGTAGGCGATGCCGAGGGATTCGGCGACGGGGATGAAGAATACGGCGAAGCCTTGCCAGACGATGGTGCCACCTAGAGCGTTCATGACGGATGCTCCGGCGAGCATGTACCAGCCGTAGTAGACGCCCTGCATGCGCGAACGGCGTGGTGAACGAGTCTGGTTCACTCGTTAGTTCCGAATGTTGTGTGTGCGGCTCCCTGGTCGATGCGATCAAGCCTGGATTGCATCTTGGGCCACGCCTTCGCTAAACGGTCGTACATGACGATGTTGACGGTCATGCCGAGGTTGAGGGATGCCATCGTGGGGATCATGACCTTTTGGGTGCAACGGTCGAGGATATCGTCGGAGATGGAGCCGTTTTCAGGTCCGAACACGTAGCAGGCACGTTCGGGGTGGTTGAAGTCCATGAGTGTGGAAGCGTCGTCGGAGAGTTCGATGCCGACGATTGTGGTCCCTTCAGGGACGGCGTCGAGGAGGTTGTTGGAACTGATAACCGGGATGTGGCGGAATGACCGCATAGGGTCGGTGTGGAGTTTCGGGAGGCGGATGCCTGATGGGTTGCCGCCGATTATGACTAACCTAGCGTCGAAGCAGAAGGCGGCGCGGAGCGCGTGTCCGACATTTACAGGATCGGTTGGGCGGTCGAGACCGATGCAGGCGAAGCCGCGTTCCTTGCGCATCGATGGACGATCCACGTAACGTTCGTATCGTGGGCGCTTTTTGGGATGTGTGGAGTCGGTTTCGGTGTGCATTGGGTTTGAACTAGGATGCGAATGATGTTGAAGGATTGGAAGGATGGTTGTTTGAGTAGATGGTCGGGATATAGCCCCCTTTGTCCTTCGGACATTTCCCCCGCTCGCGGGGGAAATCGTTAAATGCAGGGCGGATTACAGTGGTGGGCGTTGGCTGTGCCAAGTGGTTAGTTCTTCGTAGGCGTGACCGACTCGGAGCACTGTCGACTCGTCGAATGCGTGACCGGAAATCATCAGTCCGATGGGCATATTGGTGGAGTCGAAGCCGCAGAGTACCGAGTGCGAGGGTTCGCCGGTTACATCGAAGATCGAGGTAAAGAGTGGGATTTCATGACTCTTTTCCGCAAGTGCTTCGCCCGGCGCAACGGTACATTCCGCGATCGTGTGAGCGAGGACAGGTATCGAAGGTGTTGCGAGAACGTCAACATCCTTTGTCGCTTCAGCCATTTGCACGCTAAATGCCTGCCTGGCGCGTTGGGCGCGGATGTAATCGACTGCGGGAATGCTGAGCGCGGTGAGCATTCGGGTGCGTACGGCAGGCGTATAGTCGTCGGCGTTTTCTGGCAGCAGCTTTTCGTGCACGGCTAGTCCCTCGGCAACGGAGATGATCACGTTTATGGCTCGACCTTGCGATACCCACTCCATCGGTATGGACACGATCTCGGCGCCGTTATTCGCGAGCAACTCAATCGCGTCGTTGACGCTTGCCAATACTTCGGGATCGACGATTTCGGGGTCGAAGAAGTAGTGTTCAGGTACGCCTATCCTTAATCCGTCTAGGCCTTTTTCGAGGTCGGCTGCGAAGTCTGGGACGTGCCGAGTGGAAGATGCGATGTCGCGCGGATCGTGTCCGGCGATCACGTTGAGCATGTGTGCGCAGTCGGCGGTTCGTCTTGTCATGGGTCCCACGTGGTCTTTGCTCCACGAAAGGTCCATGACGCCGGTGCGTGGCACTCGCCCGTAGGTCGGCTTTAGCCCGGCGAGTCCGCAGAGCGATGCGGGCATTCGTATGCTCCCGCCGGTGTCCGATCCGAGTGCGCCGTAAACCAATCCGCCAGCGACAGCGGCACCAGATCCGCTACTAGAACCGCCGGTTATCTTGTCAGTATCCCAAGGGTTACAGGCATCGCCGGTGTATGGGTTTACGCCTGCAGAACCCAACGCGAATTCGACGAGATTGGTTTTTCCAATAGTGATCGCACCGGCATGGTTCAGTCGTTTGGTAACTGTCGCGTTGGATGTGGCGATGTTGGATTGCAGGACTTTGGAACCGGCAGTGGTCGCTTTACCTTCAACGTCGACAAGGTCTTTGAGACCGATGGGGATTCCATGCATTGATCCCTTGTAGTTGCCGTTTGCGATCTCGCGTTCGACTTTCGAAGCGGTCGCGAGTGCTTCATCCTGCCAAACGTCGAGAAAGGAGTTCAACTTTGAGTCGAGTTTTGCGACGCGCTCAAGTGCGATTTGCGTCAATTCGACTGGAGAGGCAGAGCCATCTTTGATTTTGGGCGCTAGCTCATGGATGGAAGCGAATGCTAGGTCTTCGCGTCTATCGCTCATTGATCGTCCCCTTTGCCAGAACCGTCTATCAAGGCCACCGGATGGAACACGTTGCAAGGCTCGTGGTCTTGGTATTCCAAGGACCGCACGGTGTCGATGGCGTCGTATAGCGAATCGCTCGATTTTGCAACCAGTTCGGCGTGATCTTCGGCAATTGGTATGCCGAGGCGCTGGCCTGCGTCGTAGATGTCTTTGGCTCTTTGAGTTTGTTCGGTGTCGGGCATGGCGATTGTGTGCGGGTTTGCAGACGTGCTAGGATTGCGATTTCTTATCCTTATATATACGTGAGGTGGTGTGATAGCAGGATACATGCGCATAGGCAAGTGCTGTCGTGCGTATTTCGTGAATGAGATGGGGTTGCGATGCACCCGCAAAAACAGATAGCAGAGATGGTTGTTTCGGCTCTTCAGTCGGCGATCGCATCAAATTCGTTGCCGGAGATCGGCGAGGTTGCGCCGTCGGTCGAACGCCCGAAACAGGCGGAGCACGGCGACTACAGCACGAGCGTGGCGATGGCGTTGGCCTCGAGCATGCGAATGGCGCCCAGGGAGATAGCGACTGAGATAGTCGAGAGCGTTGCGCCGACTTCGATGGTTCAGGACGTGAGCATCGCTGGTCCCGGGTTTATCAACTTCAAGCTGAACGATGAATGGCTGCGTTCCCAGATTCACGTGATTCGGGAAGCAGGAGTCGAATTCGCGCATCTGGATGTCGGAGCAGGACAAAGCATTCAGGTGGAGTTTGTAAGCGTGAACCCTACGGGTCCATTGCACATCGGGCATGTGCGCGGTGCTGCAATTGGCAACGGGTTGGCGAACATCTTGGATGCCGCGGGCTACGATGTGCAGCGCGAGTACTACGTGAACGATGCTGGCAATCAGATGCGCATATTTGCGGAATCTGCGTACGTGCGTTTTCTGCAGGCGGCAGGTAAGGACGCTGAACTCGGCGCAGAGTCCTATCCTGGCGAGTATGTTGTTGAACTCGGTGCCGAGCTGTATTCCGAGTTAGGTAATGCTGTAGCCGACTTGGATGCAGACGAAGCTATGGAAGCCATATCAGCCCCAGCATTGGATCGCACATTGGCGAATATCCGGGGCACGTTGGAGCGGATGGGAATCGAGTATGACGAGTGGTTCAGCGAGAAATCGTTGATCGCCGGTGACGACTTCGATGATTCGCTGAAGTTGCTGGAGGAACGCGGCTACGTATCGGAGCGCGAGGGCGCGCTGTGGTTCCTCGGTACCAAGATAGATCTCGAGAGCGACAGTGTGATCATTCGGAGCAAGGAGCGGGGTCCGTCCTACTTCGGAACCGATATCGCTTATCACTACAACAAGTTCGTGAAACGTGGTTTCGACCGGGTGATAAATGTTTGGGGTGCCGACCATCATGGACATGTGGCACGGATGAAGGCGGTCGTGGATTCGCTCGGAGTCGACCCAGAGAAATTGACGATCATCATCAACCAGATCGTGAACTTCAAAAAGGGCGACGAGACGGTGCGCTTCAACAAGCGTAAGGACAACTTTATCGCTGCTGACGAGTTGTTGGACGCGGTTGGTCCGGATGCGTGTCACTACATCTTCTTAGAGCGGACTCCGGGTACGCATATGGAGTTTGATCTGGAGTTGGCGAAGGCTGAGACGTCGGAAAATCCCGTCTTCTATGTTCAGTACGCCCATGCGCGTCTATGCGCGGTGTTGCGCGCAGCATCGGAGCGGGGCATTGAGTTCGAAGACGGCGACGTTTCGTTGCTAACTACGCATCAGGAACTTGCGTTGATGCGACGGTTGAACGAGCTGCCCGATGTGATCGCGCGTTCAGCCGAGATGCTGGAACCGCACCACATGCCGCATTTCGCGTACGAGGTGGCGCGCGAGTTGCAGCGGTTCTACGAAGCGTGCAGAGTCATTTCTAGCGATCCAGCTGACGCGGAGATTACCAAGGCGCGATTACTGCTTGTAGATGCCGCGCGCATCGTGCTTGCCGGGACGTTGAACATCATGGGGATGAACGCGCCTGAGCGGATGTAGGCCTCAGCTTTAAAGCGGGTTGTCTGGAGATGATGCCAGTTTGTATCGCTCAATGCGGCGGACGTAGCTGAGGGCGGCGCGTTTCTGGAGTTCTTGGTGTCGTGCGCGCAATCTGCCGATGGCTTTACCCGGAACACCGCGGATCAGTTGATTGTCCTCAAATACAGTGTTTTCGGGAATAATGGAGCCAGCTGCGACGAGGCATCCGTTTCCCAATATGACTCCATCGTTCAGAACCGATCCGTTTCCTAGAAGGCATCCATCACCGATCGTCTTGGCGTGGCATACGACGCCGTGCCCGATGGTTACACCGTCGCCGACCGAAGCGTCATCATCGGCATGGATGACGGAGTTGTCTTGGACGTTGGAGCCTTGGCCAATCGAGATGGTGCCGCTGTCTGCACGGATTACAGCGCCGGGCCAAACGCTGGATTGGGGGCCAACGCGCACATCGCCGATCAGAGTCGCATTGGCGCTGACGAACGCGGTTGGATCGACTTGTGGGCTGATGCCATCGAGTTCCAGGAGCATTATGGCAAGTCGGCCGGGGACATCGGGAAATTCAGTTCCATGTCAACTTCGTGGAACGTTCCCTTGTCTTCATATTCAACTATTTCTTCTGATTTAACGGCTCGACCTTCTGGATCTCCTAAGCAGAATACAAACGGCACGTCGCGGTCCAGATCGCTTACGGGGCCGTGAATGATGTTTATGTACTTTCCGTTCTCGAGGATTTCGACGGGGTGCGATCTTGACGTAGTAAGTTTGACGTAAAGCAGCTCGCCTACCGGTGCGGGTGCGCCATCAACGAATGCGGTGCCGGTGAATATATAAGGCATTCCGGGCGGAGGACCCAACGGTGTATCTCCGACTTTTGGTTGTTCGACAAGGTCAGGGCACTGCAAGTCTTGTGTGCTGATCTCTGGTTCGGACTCGGCGGTAGGTGTGTCTTCCGACGTATCCGTTGTGCAGGCAAATACGGCTGAGAGCGCGATCACCGACATTGCGGCGATGATTTTGACGAGAAGTGGTTTGAGGTCGGTTAGTCGGTACATGGTTCTGGAGGTGTCAGGTTCCAATTCGCCGATTGCTCGTAAGCGTGTGCGACCTGTAACGCCGTGCGGTCTCCCAACTGGGGTGCGAGGATCTGCAGTCCAACTGGCAATTCCTCGGACAGTCCGCACGGGACCGATATCCCGGGAAGTCCCGCGATGTTGACCGGGATGGTGCAAACATCGCTGAGGTACATCTGGAAGGGATCTTGCGTCTTTTCTCCGAGTTCGAAGGCCACTGTTGGCGATGTTGGTGTTGCGATTACGTCGAACTTCTGGAACGCGTCGTGGAACTCTCGCCGGATAAGAGTCCTGACTTGCTGAGCTTTCTTGTAGTAGGCGTCGTAGTACCCGGCTGAGAGTGCATACGTTCCGATGAGTATGCGCGGTTTCGCGTCCGGGCCAAATCCGCTGCCTCTTGTCGCTTCGATCGATTCGCGGGCGTTTGGCTCTCCATCAACTGACATGCCGTATTTGACGCCATCGAATCGGGAAAGGTTTGCCGAGGCTTCGGACGGTGCAATGATGTAGTAGACCGCGAGCGCGTGGTCCGTAAGTGGGAGACTCGTTTCTTCGACGATCGCGCCAAGTCCTTCGAGGACGGTCAGACATTTTTCGAACGCGGCGCGGACGCCAGGTTCGATCCCGTCGACGATATATTCGCGAGGTACGCCGATGCGCATGCCATCGATGTCGCGGTTCAAGTATTCGGCGAAATCGAGTTTGTGGTCGAGTGAGGTCGAATCTAGAGGGTCGAGACCTGCGATCGTGTTTACGGTGTCGGCACAATCCGCAACGGTTCGGGCGATGGGTCCGATCTGGTCTAGGGACGATCCGAAGGCGATGAGTCCAAAGCGGCTGACGGTGCCGTAGGTCGGTTTGAAGCCGACGACGCCGCATAGCGATGCGGGTTGTCGGATGCTTCCGCCGGTATCTGAACCAAGCGCGATTACAGCTTCGCCAGCTGCGACGGCTGCCGCGGCACCTCCACTCGAACCGCCTGGTACGCGATTTTCCCCCCAAGGGTTGACGACGGGAGTGAACGCGGAGTTTTCGTTCGACGATCCCATTGCGAATTCGTCGAGGTTGCCCTTGCCTAGAATGATGGCACCGGCTTCCTTGAGTCGGGAAACGACGGTCGCATCGAAAGGCGGGACGTAGCCGTCGAGGATGCGCGAAGCGGCGGTGGTTCGGACGCCTTCGGTCGAGATGTTGTCTTTTATGAGGAACGGGACGCCGGTCAGCGCAGACGCGGTCCCGTTTTCTAGGCGTTGATCAGCGGCTTGGGCTTGGGTAACTACATCTTCCTCGTCGAGAACCGTGAGGAAGGCATGGGTCCGAGGTTCGACTTCTTTGATGCGTTGGAGGTGAGCGAGGGCGACTTCGCGGGCGGTGGTTTCGCCGTTCAGGTATTTGGCGCGCAGATCACGCGCTGAAGTTTGTGTTTCGGATGCAACGCTCATTCGATGACCGGCCTCACGCGTACAAATTCGCCATCAACGAATGGTGCGTTTGCGAGTGTCCGATCGCGTTCTAACGCCGGCATGTCTTCGTCATCACGCATCACCGAGTGCGCATCGGTGGTGTGCCCGGTGGGTGGCACTCCTTCGGTGTCGAGTTCCGCCAAAGTTTGGAAATGGGCGAGAATGTCGGACAACTGCCGGCGCATCGTCTGCACTTCTTCATCGTCGATACGCAATGCGGCGAGACGGGCGATGTGTTTCACGTCGTCGACGGACAGGATTTCGGAGTTCATGAGGTTTGGGTAGGTAGTTGCGATTCCACCTTGCGATTCTATATCTGGGTGATTCGCGAGAGATTGCCGAAAGGGTTGCCGAATGGTGAAGTATTTGGCATAAACTTTTTATGTGCCGAACTCATCAGACATGCGCGCCAATCACGTTGAGTAAGCGCCGCCGATACATCTTCGTCACGGGCGGCGTGACAAGCTCTCTAGGTAAGGGCATCGCCTGCGCATCTATCGGCAGAATGTTGAAGAATCGGGGTCTTAAGGTCACGATTCTCAAACTTGATCCCTATCTAAACGTTGATCCAGGCACGATGTCGCCGTTGGAGCATGGCGAGGTGTTTGTGACGGTGGATGGGAGCGAGACGGATCTCGATTTGGGTCACTACGAGCGTTTCTTGAACCAGGATTTTACGATCCTGTCGAACGTGACCGCTGGTCAGATTTACAACGAATTGCTGGACGAGGAGCGATTAGGTGCGGAGTTTCTGGGGCAGACGGTTCAGGTGGTGCCGCATCTGGTGAGCGCGGTTGCCAAGCGAATCGAGAAGCTCGGAGAATCGGAAGACGCAGATGTGGTGATAGTTGAGGTCGGGGGCACAGTCGGAGACATGGAGGCGGAAGCGTTCATTGAAGCGGTTCGATGGATGCGCGACATGGAGGGGCGACAGAACTCGTTTTCGATACACCTGACGTTCGTGCCGCTGCTGAAACCGACGAACGAGCTCAAGACGAAGCCGACGCAGCACAGTGTTAGA
>VXTA01000056.1 GCA_009837685.1 Chloroflexota bacterium
GTACTGGTTTCGTCAACGCCTATCTGATCTACCGCTTCGATCGCGACAGCTACTATCCATTCGTTCCGACAGGCGACAATCCCGGCGAACGCGACCGGGAGACTGAACGGATGCTCGGATCGTCGATCCGCTCTGCCGGACTGAAGACAGAAAACGCGATGACAGAGTGGTTAGGACTGTGGGGCATTCCGTTTTAGGTTTTTATCGGCAACGGATTTTCGGACATTGAAATCGGTCATCGCAGTCGCAGCACCTGGTACATTCGCGGCTGACCGATTGGTAGATGACTACGATGTTGACCGAGAAAATCTCTTTGAACTCGACGCATATCAAGCAGAACTTCCCAACCTTACTTCCGGTTTGCTGATCTATGCCCCTAACGATCATCTGAGCGCGATAGATGCTTCGAGATTCGTCAGAGTTGCGTCAGAAGCCGAGATACCGATACTAGGATCCGCAGTCGGAATGCACCAGCTCAATGTTGCGCTAGGCGGAGATATTGCGCGGCCGACACAGGATCATGTTGTTGACGAATCGCAGCGACGAAACCGTAAGTCGATCTTTCTTGCGCCGGGAGCGAAGGTGTCTTCGACCATTGGCGGTTCGGGATGGTTGTCGTTAGAGTGTGACCATCAGGAAGGAATTCGGCAGTCAGATTTGGCGCCGGATATGATGCCTGCGGCGATGAGCGACGACCGAGTCGTTGAAGCGTTCGAGATGCCCGGATTTCATTGGGTTTTCGGTGTTCAATGGGACGTATTCGGCGCAACTCGATTGCCTCGCGGGTTCGACAACGTTTTGATAGCGTTTATCGAGCGTGCGATGCGCATTTAGTGCCAAATATCGCCGCGAAACGTTTCCCGTTTCGGTTTGAACGCGTCGTTTTTAGTGGTTGGCGAATAGCGTTCGCTTTAGAATCGAATTAAGTTCAAAAACCGCTTTGGCGCGTGCAAAATTCCTTGACCCTCGGACGCGCAAAAAGCATCGAATCCGCCAAGCGCTATAAGGTGAAAACGGCATGGTAATCGGCACCGACGCAGGTGACATTCGCACCATCGGCATCGAAGAGGAGATGCGCTCTTCATATCTCGATTACGCAATGAGCGTAATCGTCTCACGAGCGCTCCCCGACGTGCGCGACGGGTTAAAGCCAGTACAGCGTCGCATACTCTACGCGATGCACGACCAAGGCATGAGGCCCGGGTCTTCCTACAAGAAGTGCGCCCGACTCGTTGGCGACGTGCTGGGCAAGTACCACCCGCATGGCGACTCGCCAGTTTACGAGGCATTGGTACGAATGGCGCAGCCTTTCTCGATGCGGGAGCCGTTGGTCGATGGACAAGGAAACTTCGGTAGCGTCGATGGCGACCCGCCAGCCGCGATGCGTTACACCGAGTGCAAGCTCGCTGCCATCACCGAGTACATGCTTGGCGACATCGAGCGCGAGACGGTCGATTGGCAGGAAAACTTCGATCAATCCCTAAAAGAGCCTACGGTCCTCCCAGCCCGCCTTCCAAATCTGCTGGTTAACGGAGCATCAGGCATCGCGGTCGGCATGGCCACGAACATCCCCCCGCACAACGTCGCCGAAGTTTGCGACGCAGTGGTGCATCTGGTGCGAAACCCAAACGCTGGCGTCGAAGAGTTGATGCAGCACGTCAAGGGCCCTGACTTCCCAACAGGAGCACACATCTGGGGCTCTGAAGGAATCCGCAACGCATACGCCACAGGTCGCGGACGAATCGTCGTTCAAGCGACTGGCGAGATCGAAGATGTCGCAAGGCAAGACCGCAAGCGCATCGTCTTTACCGAGATCCCCTTCCAAGTCAATAAATCGACGCTGATCCAACGAATCGCCGAGTTGATCAAAACGCGGCGTGTAGAAGGCGTATCCGAAGTTCGTGACGAATCAGACCGACGCGGGATGCGTATCGTGCTGGAGCTCCGCCGTTCGGCATCCCCAGCCATCGTCATGAACAACCTCTATAAGCACACCTCATTGCGCTCGTCGTTTTCGGTCAACATGATCGGGCTGGTGCGAGGCGCCCCGCGCGTACTCAACCTGCGACAAGTACTCCAGTACTACATCGAGTTCCGCGAAGAAGTTGTGCGCAGACGCGCCGAGTTCGATCTTAAGAAAGCACGTGCGCGTTTAGAGGTTCTCGAGGGACTCAGGATCGCGATCGACAACCTCGACCGAGTCATTCAGATTATCCGCGGTTCAGCCGACGTCGAAGAGGCACGCGCGGGCCTGATAGCCGAATTTACATTCTCGCCGGTTCAGGCTCAAGCGATCTTGGACATGCAGCTGCGCCGATTGGCCGCCCTCGAGCGAGAAAAACTCGAAAACGAGTACAAAGAACTCCTCGAACTCGTCCAACGACTCGAGGCGCTTCTCGCCGACCCTGCGAAAGTACGGACGGAAGTCATCAAAGAGACGCACCAACTGAAGCGCAAGTACGGCGGCGAGCGTCGCACAGTGATCCACGCGGAAGAACTCGGCGAGTTCCGGCGCGAGGACATCGAGCCGCACGAGGACGTCGTTATCACGCTCACACAAGGCGGATACATCAAGCGCGTCAAACTCGACACCTATCGCAAGCAGCATCGCGGCGGCAAAGGCGTCAGCAGCCAAAAACTAACCCGGGCCGACGACATCACGGGTTTCCTGCAAGTCGCAGACACCCACGACACGCTCTTGTTCTTCACCGACCACGGCCGCGTTTACTCCTCGCGAGTATTCGAACTACCGCCGGACCAATCGCGTCAATCGCGCGGAACATTAGTGCACAACCTCGGTTTCAATATCGGACCTGGAGAAACCGTCCGCCAGATGATGGTAGTCACCGACATGCATGCGCCAGATACTTATCTTGCGTTGGCGACGAGGCATGGCGACGTCAAACGAATGCCACTTGAAGCCTTCGCGAACATCAACCGCGCTGGCCTGAACTGCTACAAGCTCAAGCCGAAAGAAGAGTTGATATCAGTCGCCATGGCGCAGAACGATGATGATCTGATCCTGGTAACCAAAAAAGGTCAGTCGATTCGTTTCGCCAGTTCCGAACTGGTATCGCGGTCGCGTCAAGCTGGTGGAGTACGGGGTATCAGGTTGGACAAAGGCGACCAAGTGGTAAGTATGGACCTAGTAGATGAGGCAGGATATCTGCTGATCATAGGTACTAAGGGGCGCGGCAAACTTACAGCGCTCCGACATTACGGACCGCAAGGTCGCGGAGGCAAGGGCCTAAAGACACTAAATATCACTCGCAACACTGGCGATGTCGCGGCAGCAACGGTCATCAACGAGGATCTGAAGCAAGACGACACCGGTAAGTTGATGATCCTGACATCGCGTGGACAAATCGTTAGGACGACGTTGGCAGAGATTCGGGAAACCGGCCGTTCAGCTCAAGGCGTAAAGATAGTAGCTCTAGATGGCGGTGACGCAGCGGCTGCGATAGCCATTGCTGAGAAAACGTAGGACTTCGGAAGTCGGCGATCTCAGCGCCTCACATGCTCGCCAAAATTGGTCGCTGGATATACCGATACCGCTACGCTGTAGTGGTGGCATGGGCTGTGGCTTTGGCGGCGATGTTGCCGGTCGCGCCGCAAGCCCAGTCCAAACTGCTCCCAGGCGGATTCACCAGTGAAAACTTCTCGTCGCAGAAAGCGCGCGACCTACTCCAAGAGCGATTCGGAGTAAGCCCGACAGGGATACTTTTTATCGTCAGTCACAAGGAGTGGAATCCCTATTCGCCCGAATTTGTCGACGCCACGAATCGTTTTGTCGCGCAACTTGAAGCGAATGCCGATGTTGAGACGGTTCGATCGCATCTAGGCGAGCCCGGTCTAATCTCAGAAGACGGGCAGATGGCCATAATCAGTGCGGATCTTGGCCTCGACATTGAGGACTCTCTGACCGCGCTCGACAGTATCACCGAAGATTTGGACTCTGGTGGACTGGATGTAGTGATGACTGGCGCACCACCGTTGTATCGCGACATCGTCGTAGCCAGTGGTGATGACCTGAGACGAGGTGAAATCGTCGCGTTCCCGCTAGCCGTAATTGCTTTGCTGCTGGTATTCGGCACCATCGTCGCGGCGGTGATGCCCGCGGCCGTGGGAGGAGTCGCTGTCGCCGTGGGACTTGGCATGGTCTACTACGTCGCCGACTGGCGCGACATGTCGGTGTTGGCGTTCAACATCATCACATTGCTCGGCATCGGCATGGGCATCGACTATTCACTGTTTTACGTCAACCGGTTCAAAGAAGAGTTATCAAAGGGCATGAGCGTCCCCGACGCGATTGCTGAAACACATTCCCATGCAGGAATTGCCATTCTTTTTTCAGGAGTGACGAGCATCATCGGGGTAGCATCGTTGCTCTTATTCGAGCTGACCGTGCTCGATTCGATAGGGATTGGCGCAGTTATCGTTCTGTTGATCGCCTTACTTTCGGCACAGACACTCATGCCCGCGGTTCTCAGTATTGTCGGGCACCGCATCAACTGGTTGCCAGTACTGCCGCTCTGGCGTGGAGGCTCGGGCATCTGGTCGCGAATGGCCGAAAGCGTGATGCAGCGACCGTTTCTATTCCTAATCCCGACCGTCGTATTGCTGGTTGCATTGGCAATCCCATTCAAGGACATCCGCCCGGGCACCGCGGATGCCACGATTCTGCCCAGTCGGTATGAATCACGACAAGGCTACGATTTGTTGCAGGACGAGTTCGGCTGGGACATATCCACAGAACTCACGGTTGCCTACACATTTGAGGGCAACCCTTTTAACGGAGAGAACTTGGCGACGCTCTACGCGTTCGGCCAAGCGTTGGCGGGGCTGCCATCGGTTGACAGAGTATCCAGCATCGTCAATCTGCGCCCAACCCTCGGATTGAACGATTATCAAACTCTCTATCAGCACCCAGAGTCGGTCTACGACGCGACGACTTTACGTTTGTTGAACGACAGCGTTCGCGACGGCGTCGCATTGTTCTATGTCACCAGCAGCTTGCATCCCTTTTCTCCTGAAGCGCGCAGATTGATAGACGAGATCCGTTCGTTCAGGTTGCCCGAATCCGAGCGGAGTTACATAGATGGGGGAGCAGCCCATACCAACGACTTAGTTAATTCGCTTTACAGCCGTTTCCCAATCGTCGCCGCCATCGTGATCCTGCTCACCTTCGTTTCGTTGATGATCCTATTCCGATCAATCGTGATCCCGCTGAAGGCAGTAGTGCTGAACGTGTTGAGCATCTTGGCGAGTTTCGGCGCGCTGGTTTGGGTTTTCCAACAAGGACATCTCAGCAGTCTGCTTGATTTCGAGCCGCAGGGAGTAATCGATGCAACCACACCGATTGTGCTTTTCGCGGTGCTCTTCGGCCTGAGTATGGACTACGAGATATTTCTGCTTTCCCGGATCAAGGAGGCCTACCGTGACACGCAGAGCAATCGCGAAAGCGTCAAGTTAGGTTTGCAGCGAAGTGGAACGATAATCACGGGCGCAGGTTTGATCCTGATAGTTGTGGGCGGGAGTTTTGTGCTTGCCGAGGTCGTGACGGTTAAGTCGGTGGGCTTCGGTTTGGCACTCGCTGTCTTCATAGACGTGACCATCGTGCGCGTATTGATCGCACCCGCGCTAATGAGGCTGTTTGGCAAGTGGAACTGGTGGTTGCCAGAGTGGATTGACCGTCGATTGCCGGAGTTCAAAGCGGAATGAGGGGGCCAATCAAACATGCCATCGTGACGACGGCGTTATTGATCGGGACGCTGCACGCTGCGTGTTCCAGCGGTGTCGTGCCTCGGGACGTACCAACACCCGCGCCGCCAGAACCGACTCCAACTCCGAGAGAACTGGTGTTGCCGCCAGACGATCGTTCGCATTTCGCCCCCATCGAATGGTGGTACTACAACGGGCACCTTAAATCGGAAGC
This sequence comes from Chloroflexota bacterium, assembly GCA_009837685.1. Lineage (GTDB taxonomy): Bacteria > Chloroflexota > Dehalococcoidia > Lucifugimonadales > Lucifugimonadaceae > Bin127. Next base: position 5,936 of record VXTA01000056.1, read on the forward strand.
AGGGGAGGAGTATTCATTTCACTACGTGATATTTCAGACTGAGGACAGCGACACCGAGTCCCGGACCGAATTCGGTCAAGCGGGAATTACAGATATCCAAAAGGGTAAACACACGTACATCAGTTCGGAACGTCTAGGCTCCTCACGCAGCTTGACCGAAAACGATGACAATAGCCTGCTGAATCTGCAACTCGGCAATTTCGATCTCGAGATCGCGGCAGACGGGTCGCACACCTTCTCAGCGCATGATCCGGACGGGACCTCAGCTTTGGAACTAGCAACCGAAATCCCTACAGAAGTGATGCTGCATGATCGCATCGGCTGGATGGACTGGCCGTTCGGTTGGACTTACTACTACTCGTATCCGCGAATGCAGGCGAACGGCGCACTGACGATTGACGATCAGAGCGTCGATGTGAAAGGCGAAGTTTGGTTCGATCACCAGTGGGGCGACTTCTTCGTGGTTGGGAAACCAGCCGGTTGGCAATGGTTCGCGATACACCTCGATGACCACCGTTCCCTCATGATTGCTGAAGTGCGCGGTGTAGAAGGGGAGGTCTTGGCAATCGATGGCACTCTGATCCAATCGGGATCCGACCAACGCGTTCTAGATGTTGAACAGGACGGTATCGAGTTGGAAGTCCAAGAGTATTGGACTAGCCCGCGAACTGCTGGCGAATACCCCGCGAAATGGAGATTGCGGATCGACAGCATCGATCTTGACATTGTGATGACGCCAGCGATCGCAGACCAAGAAATCCCCGCGCTGCCGTATGGGAATCAAGCGGCTGCTTATTGGGAAGGTCGAGTTGACGTGACCGATTCCTCGTCAGGCGAATCACTCGGACGAGGGTTTGCGGAGTTGTCTGGTTACGTTGAACCCGAACCGTTGAGTTGGCGCGAAGAGAAACGTTAGAGGGTTTCATTCTTGCAGTCCAGTGAACACCGTATCGCTATAATCTCACGTGAGGGACAATTTGGACATGCCCAATACTGAAGTAACCTCTGAACTTTTCCGCACTGCATGGTCGAACTTTGCGACCGGGGTTACTGTCATCACCACTTTAGAAGCTGAGGGAACGGATGTCCACGGGATGACCGCGAACGGGGTTGCGAGCATTTCATTGGAACCCCCGCTCGCAATGGTTACCATCGGTCACGATCGCAACACTTTTCCGTTGATGATGAAGAACCAGCGTTTTGGTATCAGTGTCTTGACGCGGGAACAACGAGGCGTAGCACGGCACTTCTCGGTACCCGAAGAGATCCGCAAAACTTTACCCACACCCCCCTACGAAGAGCTTGGGGAATCGATGGTCATCGGAGGCTCTTTGGCGACGATGGATTGCCGTGTCGTCCGCACCGTACAAGCAGGCGATCATACAATCTTTTTGGCTGAGGTAGAGCACATCAAGATCGGCTATGGTCATCCACTGATCTTCTATCAGAGCCATTTCGCCGAGTTGGCGTAGCTGGTTGTCGAGCACGCATTGGCAGTCTGGACCGTACGCCTGTGTAATGTAGAATCATAGAGTTGACTTAATCGCGAATCTCATCCGCGCCGATCCTGATCAAAATGTCTGAGAATTACGCAATCGTCGCTACCGGTGGCAAGCAGTACCGCGTGCGCCCCGGTGACCATTTGGACGTTGAGAAATTGCCGTACCCCGAGGGTTACACGATCACTCTCGATGAGGTTTTGCTGGCCTGCGTGGATGGCGAGGTTGAAGTTGGTACCCCCACGGTTGACGGCGCACAGGTAGTAGCTACCGTTCTTTCACATGGGCGAGACCGCAAGAAAACGGTCTTCAAATACAAAAACAAGCCCCGGTACCGCATCAAGCGCGGACATCGGCAAGCCATCACCTCGCTCGAGATAACCGACATCGAGGTTTAATTCATCGGTCCAACGCTACGGAGTTCTCATCATGGCACACAAGAAGGGTTCAGGAACATCTAGAAACGGTCGAGACAGCGCAGGGCGTCGCTTGGGTGTCAAGGCGTTCGGCGGTGAGATAGTTTCCGCGGGCTCGATACTGGTTCGCCAGCGAGGAACGCGTTTCCACCCCGGCACCAACGTTGGAATGGGCCGTGACCACACACTGTTCGCCACTGTTGACGGAACTGTGCGATTCGACTACGCCAAGCAAGACAAGCGTCGCATCAACGTCGACGAATTCGTCGCTTGATCGGCAGTAGCTATTCGACCGGATTTTCGATATGAAGACTGACATCCACCCGACTTACTACCCAGAAGCCAGAGTGATCTGTGCTTGCGGTGTGGAAGGCATGATTACCGGCTCGACGAAGGAAGAGATCCGTGTCGAGGTTTGCAGCACCTGCCACCCCTTCTGGACCGGCGAGCAACGCATCGTCGACACCGAAGGCCGTGTCGAACGGCTCATGCGCCGATACGGCATGTCCATGGAGGAGTAACAGCTCCTCCCCGGCCAGTTATGTTTTCTGAGCTGACAGCCAAGATGCTGGGCGGCTCGTCCATCGACAGCATCTCGTTCGCTTCAATCCTCAGCCCGAATGGGACGCGATTTCGGATTGCGTCAGTTCCCGTTTAATGGCTGATCTACAGAGAAGCGATAATCAACGGGTCGCGCAACCCGCGATGTACGGCGGTCAGGCGATCATCGAAGGCGTGATGATCCGTGGTTCGCGCGGATGCTCAGTCGCGGTTCGAAGAGCCGACGGTTCAATCCACCTCGAAACAATACCGTTGCTTGACTGGGCCAACGGGAATCTCCGGCGCGTGCCATTTATTCGTGGGATCTTGGTACTGATCGAAACGCTCGTCATTGGAATGCGGGCGTACACAATCGGTGCCAACGCGCAGATCAAAGATGCTGGAGAAGATGACGACGCAGAGATCGGCGCGTTCGGTATGGGCTTGATGACCGCGATCGCCTTCGTATTGGGCATCGCCCTGTTCTTCCTATTGCCCCTGTTCCTGTCTCGTCCAGTCGAAGCTCAGTCGGATTTTCTCGCCAATGTGGTTGAAGGCTTGGCCAGGTTGGTCATCTTCCTCGTCTACATCTGGGCAATCGGCTTGATGAAAGACATCAAGCGGATGTACGGCTATCACGGTGCCGAACACATGACCATACACGCCCACGAAAACGGTTTGCCGTTGATTCCGAGCGAGATCAGAAAGTTTTCTCCTGCCCACCCTAGATGCGGAACCTCTTTCCTACTGACAGTCGTCGTCGTATCGATCATCATCTTCATGTTCGTGCCGCGAGAACCCTTGTGGTTGCTAGTCGGTTCACGGATCGTGCTAATACCGCTGATCGCCGCGTTGAGTTACGAGTTCATACGATTCACCGGCGTTCACAGTGGGCATGTTCTCGCCGATCTGGTAGGCAAGCCAAATCTCTGGCTACAGAAACTCACAACTGCTCAACCAGACGACGAAATGATTGAGGTGGCGGTTTCAGCCATGCAGACCGCAATCGAAATCGATCAGCGGGAAACCGCTTAAAACAACGGACGCGAACACGCGTCACACCTTAAAGTCGTCGTCGTGCCAATTCTTCCCAGACATCCTCGATCGGGACACCGATCGACTCCAACAACGTGACGCAGTTGTAAATGAGGTCCGCCATCTCCGATGCCACTTCATCGGTAGCACCGGTCGCCGCTGCTAATCCCGTCTCGCCAGCTTCTTCAATGACCTTTTGAGCGATGCGCGACGGGCCCGCGGCAAGTTGCTTGGCGGTGTAAGACCCTTCCGGCATCTCGACCGCTCTTTGGTGGATGATGTCGACCAATTCGAAAAGGATGCCAGGTCCCACTCGATATGAAGTTTCGTCGTGCGCATCTACTGCCTTGTGGAAGCATGAGATTTTGCCGGTGTGGCAGGCGGCGCCAACCGGTTCAGCCATCACTAAAAGCGCATCGCCGTCGCAATCCGACTTGAGGTCCACGACATTGAGGTAATCACCGGATGTGGAGCCCTTCTCCCACAGAGATTTTCGGCTTCGGCTGTAGAACCAGACGTGCGGCCCAGCAATCGTGCGCTTGAGTGCCTCGCGGTTCATATGGGCGACCATCAGCACTTCTCTAGTGTGGACGTCCTGAACGACAGCAGTTAGGAGACCGCGGTCATCAAAGGTAATCATTGCGATTGTTCCCAGCTCGGCTCACTTACACTCAATGGATCATCCGCATTGGCAGACCAGATTCGGCCATGTGAGATTTCACTTCGGATATTCGCAGGTCACCGTAGTGAAAAAGCGAGGCAGCCAAGACCGCGTCCGCTCCACCCTCCGTCACTGCCTTTACGAAGTGATCTGGTGTGCCAGCACCACCACTTGCAATCAATGGGATAGACACCTGCGCCGAGATAGTCCTAAGCAGGTCACAGTCGTACCCCGTCTGTTGCCCATCGGCATCCATACTGGTGACAAGCAACTCTCCGGCTCCGAGTTCCGCACCGATGCGAGCCCACTTTATGGTGTCGAGTGGGGTCGCTCTCCTGCCGCCGTGAGTATAGACCTGCCACAACGCTTCAGCATAGTCGTAACTTCCATCAGAACGTTGCAGCAGGGCTGGCTCTTCTACCCGCTTGGCATCGATTGCGAGAACAACGCATTGCGATCCAAACTCTCGGGCGCATTCCTCGATCAGAGTAGGGTTGGCTACCGCCGCCGAGTTCACACTGACCTTTTCAGCACCGGCTTCGAGCATTCGACGCATATCGTCTCGCGAACGTATGCCTCCTCCAACTGTCAAAGGGATAAAAACCTCAGCGGAAACTCGCTCGACGACATCGACCATCGTGTCACGAGCATCGGAAGAAGCAGTGATGTCCAGAAATACGAGCTCATCCGCACCTTCGGCATCGTAGAAACTCGCCAATTCAGCGGGATCGCCCGCGTCCTTGATGTCAACGAAGCTGACGCCTTTAACGACGCGGCCTTGGTCAACGTCTAAGCACGGTATAACGCGGTTGGTAAGCATTGCCGGTCAACTGGGTTGATCAATTGGACGACGCACGCCGCTTGCGATAAACGTGCACATACCGTTGCACGCCGAGGGTGCGCCGAGTGATCGGAGTCATGTCGTGTTCGGCTGCCCATCTTTCGACACGCGAAGGGTCTACCCGTTTCGACTTCGCAGGACCAGTGTCTCCCCGCGCATCGGTTGAGAACCAGTCAGCTATGAGCAACCAACCACCGCCCGGGAGCAGCTTAGCCACCGATGAGAACAACCTCGCTGGACTCGTAGTGTTGTGCAACGCGTCGATCACCACAATCCCATCCGTGTCCAATTTGGTGCCCTCGATGTCGTCGTTCTCGATTAGCTGAGGCACGACGTTCGTCAGGTGGAGGTGATTGACTTCAGTCGCCAGCTCATCAAGTATCGATTGGTCGCTATCTAGAGCGATCACGTTGCCGTCATAGACATACTTCGCAATCGGGATCGTCAGCCCATCAACGCTCCCGCCTAAGACAGCGACATGCTGTGACCTGTGGATCGGAAGCAGCGAAATGATCGCATGAGGATCGATCTGATCATTGAAAGTGTGCCAGCTAGCGGTGGGTCTCGTGGTCAATTTGGTTGTCTCGCGTCTCAGTCGGAATTGCGGTTGTTTAATTGTCATTAACGGCTCGGATCGCAGCGGCGAGATCGAGAGAGCCAGTGTAAATAGCCATTCCAGTGATGGCACCGCCGGCGCCGATGTCGCGCAGCCGCACCACGTCTTCGACCGTTGCGATTCCACCCGCCACCATTACTGGATATTCTATTTCCCGCACGACTTCATCAACCGTTTCGAAATTAGGGTGCGACAACGTGCCGTCCCGCGTCGTATCCGTATATATG
>VXTA01000095.1 GCA_009837685.1 Chloroflexota bacterium
TCCGACTACTCCTCCCAAGAAGATGTATCGTTTGGCGCTCATTCGGTCGATGTTAAACGAACCTCTATACACTCCCGTCATTCCGGCGAAAGCCGGAATCCAGTTGTGTGAGACCATCTACGCCTGATTGCTAGTGCGCGCTGCCCTGTACAATCTCGTTGCGCAAAGGTAGGTAACACTGATGACCAACTCTAACGGCAAAGTTCTTCGCAGCGAAGCATGGTTCGGACCCCGCGACCTCGAGGGCTTCTTGCATCGCTCCGGTTTGAAGAATCAAGGCTGGGACGAAGACTCGTTCTCGGGCAAGCCGGTCATCGGCATCGCCAACTCATGGAGCGAGGCGACGCATTGCAATGCCCACCTTCGCATGGTCGCCGAGCACGTCAAGCGTGGAGTTATTGCAGCCGGTGGCTTCCCACTGGAATTTCCGACAATCTCACTAGGCGAGTTCTTTCTCGCTCCAACATCCATGCTCTATCGCAACCTGATGGCGATGGATGTGGAAGAGATGATCCGAGGGTTGCCCATCGACGGCGTAGTGCTACTCTCCAACTGCGACAAGACGACGCCTGCGATGCTCATGGGCGCTGCTTCCGCCGACTTGCCAGCGATCATAGTCACCGGTGGTCCGCAACTGAAAGGCAACTGGCGGGGTGAAGAACTCGGTTCGTGCACTGATTGCCGCCGCTACTGGTCGGAACTCCGCGCCGGTACCATCACACAGGCCGAGTACGACTCGATGGAGGAGGCGATTTACCGCTCGCCTGGCCACTGCATGGTGATGGGCACCGCTAGCACGATGTCGGTGATCTGCGAAGCCCTAGGCATGACCTTGCCTGGAGGGGCAGCGATACCCGGTGCCGACTCGCGCCGTCGCGTATTCGCAGAACGTGCCGGTGCGACCGCGGTCGACCTCGTGCGACGCAACATGCGACCCTCCGAGATCCTCACTGAAGAAGCGTTCGAGAATGCCGCGCTGTCCCTGCTCGCACTGGGAGGATCTACCAACGCGATCATCCACTTGACCGCCATCGCCGGACGCGCCGGGGTAGACCTCCCGCTCGCACGATGGGAGGAGCTTTCAGAGCGAGTGCCCGTCATCGCCAATCTCAAACCGTCGGGCAAATTCCTGATGGAAGACTTCTTCTACGCCGGGGGTGCGCCCGCGTTCTTCAAGAAGATTCTCCACCTGCTAAACCGGGACTGCACCAACGTCAACGGTCAGACACTCGCCGAAAACGTCGCTCACGCCGACTGCCACAACGACGATGTCATCCTATACCCGGCGCATGCCCTCTATCCTGACGGCGGCATCTCGATCCTGCACGGCTCGCTAGCTCCCGATGGCGCGGTCATAAAACGCTCAGCAGCGTCTCCGAAACTGCTTCAGCACACCGGTCGTGCGATCGTGTTCTCGAGTCCGGCCGACCTCAGTCGGCGTATCGACGATCCGGACCTCGACATAACCGAGGACGACGTTCTAGTGATGCAGTCGGCAGGCCCGATTGGCGGCCCCGGCATGCCAGAAGCCGGGTTCATGCCGCTGCCGCGCAAGATCCTCGAACAAGGTGTCCGCGACATGGTTCGCATATCTGACGCCCGAATGAGCGGCACCGCGTTCGGCACCGTAGTGCTGCACGTCTCGCCCGAATCGGCCATCGGCGGCCCATTGGCACTCGTCCGCGACGGCGACATGATCTCCCTAGACGCCAACAGCGGTCGCTTGGACTTATTGGTCGACGATGCTGAATTGGAGCGGCGCCGATCCGAACTCCAATCTCGGGATATGACCAACGGATATATCGACCGAGGTTACATGCATGTCTACAACCGCCACGTCATGCAAGCGCAACACGGCTGCGATTTCGATTTCGCAGTGGGTCGAACCCCTGTGGCGACGCATGTTGAGATGGAGGGGGCTCATTGAGCAAGCCGGGCTTTGACCTTGGCTTCTAATTCTTCCCAAGGGCGCCCAGTCAACTCCACAAAGAGCCAAGTTAAACAGAAACCCCATATCGGACTCTTCGGGGTCATCCCCCCAACGAATGTCGCCTCCGTGAGCGGGTATCCACACGTTTTCGAAAACGCGGCGGTCTTGCCAAGGTTGAAACCATGGCTTCTCGGCGTACTCAGCCAAGTCCAGCTCGCCTTCTACACCGTTGCTGAGCTTAACCCAAATCCGAAAGCCTTCGAGCGCCTTTACGCCGACCACATGAATATCAACCACCCTGGACACCCCCTCTTCGTTGTCGGTCAAAGAATCATTTGTTGAATTCACCATATCGAACCGTCATCCCTAACAATGATAGTACCGAACATTATTGATCCACTTCAGAGCTAGAATCATCCAAACGGCACTCCTTGGTCCGCCAGATCGATCATGTCTGGCTCACGATTGGCGAACGCGGTCAACATTACTGGCAAGTCCGGATATTTTCCCGAGAAGTAATCCTCAATCGTAAACAGTTGAAGTTTCGGATGCGTTCGTCCACCGATCTCAACGGTTCCCGCAGCCAGTGCCTGTCGTGCTCCAGATGTAACCGAATCGTTGTCCATCGCAATCATCACACCCATCATTGCGTCTGAGTCTGCCATGCTTCCAATAAACTCTCTGACAAGGTTTGGACCGACGCGTTTTCCTCCTTTTACTTGAGCAATCACCAGATGCCGCTCACCATTGGCCCGGGCATATCCGTGCCCATCAACACCACGGTCTCCTGTCTTGCGCTCGTTGGGCAACATACCGCGAATACGCGATACCGCCCATGCTTCAAATTGGAAAGGATCACGTTTGAATAGGTCCCTCGCGGCCTCCATATCTCCCGGACGACCAATAACGCGTGGCTGCTCGTTTAGCCGCTCTCTGAATCGATACTCAACAACCGCTATCGCAAGGTGAGTGATGTCGATCCCGATCCAGGGGCGTCTTGATGCCTCTGCGACATGCAGTGTCGTACCACAACCGCAATACGGGTCCATCACGAGTCCATCCTTTGGGCATGCCACTTCCACTAGTTGTTTCACCAATCCCTCAGGTTTCTGGGTTGGGTATCCTAGATACTCTTTTCCCTTGTTGTAGTTCGTGAAACCGATTGGTTCAAGGATCAGGTTTTGCGGGCCGGATGGCGTGTCCGCAGCCGCGTATCGCTTCAACCCCGGCCAGAAACCTCGTTGGGGGTGATGAATCAGGCCGGCAACATCCAAAGCGTCCAACCTGTCATGGACGCCATCGATCGCACGATAATCGGGAATGAAATTTTCTTCAATCCACTTGGCGTAACTGCTGGTTTTTGGAATCGCCCAATGACGATTCCTCGCGTCAACATCGTAACCGTTCCAAGGTTTGCCGCTCTCACCTCCCCGTTTTTCAGCTGCCGTAAGGTCCCCGGTTCTAAACCGACCAAATTCGTCCGAGGATGGATAGCGTTTTGCCAACTCAGCTTCTGTGCGACTCACAGATATCGCTTGACCTCGCCAATACGATACATCGCTCTTGGCGTATAAGAAAATCGTGTCGACTATCCGACCAAACCGTTTCGCATCATTGTGCGCCGTGGCGCGACGCCAGTAGACTGCGTTGCGATAATTGATCGCTCCAAAAACCGCGTCTAAAAGCAACTTGACGTGATGACTTGCGGTGTCGTCGCAATGCAGATACAAAGAACCTGTTTGCTTCAAAAGCCGCCGCATCTCGTGCAGGCGAGGAGCGAGATGGCAGAGATATGCGAACATGCCGGAATGTCCCAGCATCGTCTCGAAACCTCTGATCGCGGTTGCCAGATCGCCTCCGGCAATCAGTGCCGCATCTCGATCTTCGACTGCTTGTTGACCCCAACGCCAAGTGTCTTCAAATGCACGCGCTTGAGCAGATGCTTCTCCCAGCCCAGAAACAAAAAGCTGATTGTAGGTCTGGTTTGAGTTAAACGGGGGATCGAGATAGATCAAGTCAACCGATTCGGATGGCCATTGACGCATCCAGTCCAAGTTGTCACCGTAGTACAGAGAGTTTGAAAGCATGTTGAAGACGCAAGATTTCTCGGAATCGCTACAAAAACTATACGGATTTTGTAGACCTCGTCACGAAAAAATGGCGGACAGTCGAAATAATCCAGTAGTTTTCTCGCTCTTTAAGGCGTCGGAGCATCCGCAGGTATCAAACCCTCGGCCTTCATCTCAGACCAAACATCGTCGGGTATCTCCGCACTCACCAATTCGAAGTTCTGCTCTAACTCCGGCACTGACTGCGCGCCTGGTATCGCCGACGCAACCGCCGGATGTGCGAGCACGAACTGCAACGCCGCGGCCTTCAAATCCACGCCATGCCGCCTGCATACCGCGTCCAACTTCCGTGCCTTCTCGACCAATTGTTCCGGTGCAATCTCGTAGTCGAAAGTCACCGTCCCGTCCAGATCACGCGCCAATATCCCGCTGTTGTAGGGGCCACCGATGATGATCTTCACATCCCGCTCTAAACACAAAGGCAGGAATTCCGGATAAGCCACATGGTCCAGCAATGTGTACCGCCCGGCCAGCAATACCGCATCAATGTCGAACCGATGGATAAACCCGGTCGGCATCTCCCACTCGTTCATCCCGCAACCTATCGCCTTGACCACGCCCTGTTCGCGCAGTTCGATCAACGTTGGGAACCCCTCTGCGATCGCTTCGTCTTCTCCATGTGCCGCCCTGTCGGGATCGTGAATCAGCACAATTTCGACGTGATCAGTTTGTAGCCGTTCCAGGCTCTCTTCGATCGACCTCAAAACGTTGTCGCGGGTCCATGTGTCAACGGAATAGTGTTCCGCGAAGTTGTCTGGTGATTCTTCCGCGGTTATTCCACCCTCAACAGGCTCCAACACACGACCTACTTTGGTCGAAATCACGTAGCTGTCGCGATCGACACCCTTGAGAGCCGCTCCGTAGCGGACTTCGCTCACACCTACTCCGTACAGCGGTGCGGTGTCGAAGTAGTTGATGCCAAGGTCGTGGGCGCGTCTGATGATCCGTCCAGCCTCGTCGCTCGCCGTCCCTCCATAGAGTCCGTCACCGAGAACCATACCGCTCAATGGCGCGCCTCCAAGACCGAGACGCGTGACTTCGATGCCCTGTGTGCCTATCGATACCTTTTCTAGCGGGTCCAAATGATACCTCCGCGTATTGTGACTGTCACGAAACCAACGCTGCGATCGCATCGCCTACCGCCGTGGTCGACGAAGAACCACCTAAATCGGGCGTCAAGGTTTCGCCTTCCTGCAAAAGCTCCTCAACCGCCGATCTGACATCCGACGCGGCCTTATCTTCACCGAGGTGGTCAAGCATCAATGCGGCGGTCAATATTTGTGCCATCGGATTGGCGATGCCCATACCTGCGATGTCGGGTGCGCTGCCATGTGTCGGCTCGAACATTGAAGGGCTAGTACGTGTCGGATCGAGGTTGGCGCTTGATGCCAGACCCATCGATCCAGTGATGATCGCTCCGATGTCGGTCAGGATATCGCCGAAAAGGTTCGAAGCTACAACAACATCGAATTTCTCTGGTCGACGAATAAAGTCCATACATGCGGCGTCGATCAACAGCGAATCGGTCGTGATATCTGGATACTCTTCCTTGACCGCATCGAACGTCCGATCCCACAGCACCATGCCGTAGCCCTGTGCGTTCGACTTGGTTATCGAGGTCACGTGCATCTTATTGTTGCGTTCACGCGCCAGTTCGAAGGCGTAACGGATGACGCGTTCGCATCCCTTGCGAGTGAAGACTGACGATTGCACCGCCACTTCGCCCGGGAAATCTCGGTACTGGAAACCACCGACGTTGGCATATTCGCCCTCGGTGTTTTCACGCACGACGATGAGGTCGATATCGTAGGGCTTGACATCCTTGAGGGGCGAAGCTACACCCGGGAGTAAAACAGAAGGCCGAACGCACGCGTACTGGTCAAACGCTCTGCGGATCGGCAATAGCAGTCCGTTAAGCGTGATGTGGTCTTGAACCTCCGGATGCCCTACTGCACCGAGGAATATGGCATCGAAGCCCCGCAACTGCTCCACGCCGTCCGACGGCATCATCTCGCCATGCTCGAAATAGTAGTCCGAACTCCACGGAAACTCAACGAAATCCCACTCGATGCCGTGCTTGTCGGCGAGCGCGTGCAAGACCTTTAGCGCTTCGTCGACGACATCCACGCCGATACCGTCGCCTTTTATCACCGCGATGCTGTGTTTACCCAAAGCTAGACCAAGCCTCCGAATACGAGTCTTTTGTATTCCTAAATGTCGGTTGGGTCATTCAGGAAGAGCGAGCCTCGATGACCTCAAGAACACCGGCGATGTCGTTCTCATCCCAGCCGGTCTCCATCATCGTGTGGAACAGTTCCTCAGATTTGATCGCCAACTCTAACGAAAGTCCTTCGCTAGTAGCCAAGTCTTTGATGATGCCTAAATCTTTATCGAGGTTGCGAACCGGCGCTGCGGAGTCCTCGAAATCTCGAGCCGCGGTAATCGGTGCGCTCCGATCAACCATGGCGCTCGCTCCCCAAGCCACGCTCAACAACTCGGCTGCCACCTCGATGTCGACGCCCGCCGAGTTCGCCAACGCAAACGCCTCGGCGGCAGCAACTGTGTGCACGCCTACGAGTAGCTGGTTGATCAACTTCATCGCCGTGCCCGCACCATTCGGCCCCATGTGGCGGACATTGGCGCCCATCAGATCGAAATACGGCAACGCTTTGGTGAAAGCCTCGTCCGATCCGCCACACATGATCGCCAATGTCCCGGCTGCGGCGCCAGTCGGTCCCCCACTGATCGGCGCATCTATGAACATCGCGCCTTTCGCTTCCGCCGCTTCTGCACACTTACGTGAAGTCCCGATATCTACCGTGCTGTGGTCAACAATGATCTGACCGGGCTCACAAGCCGGAACGACCTCGCCGATTATCACGTCCAACGATGTCTGCACACTAGGTAGGCAGGCGAGGACTACATCGACCTTCGACACCAGATCTGCAGACGAACTCGCTCCCGTAGCGCCACGATCGATCATCGCCTCAATCTTCGACTGCGTCCGCGTGTAAACGACCGGCTCTGCACCCTTGGCAAGCAGATTGTCCGCCATACCCTGTCCCATGTAACCCAGTCCGATGAATCCTACCGACATGTTCGATTGCTCCTTAACCTAGCCTTGCTTAGTTTGCTGAGACGACGCTGCGCGCCGATAGTCAATTGTGCATCACGAAGTGACGCACGCGTTCGCTCAAGATAGACGCCGAAAGTATATAAGCGACAGTGCCCGTTGATCCCCACGAACGTGGCACGAAGGATCAGGTTGTGCGCCCAGACGACTAATCGAGTTGCCGTAGTTTAGGGTCGAGTCGGTCCCTCAGCCAGTCGCCGAAGAAGTTCATCGACATCACCAGCAGGAAGATGGATAGACCGGGGAAGAACGACGACCACCATACGCCGTTGATGAGGTACTGGTAGCCTTCGTCTACCATCTTGCCCCAGGTCGGGATCGGATCCGGGATACCCACACCTAGGAATGACAGCACTGACTCGGTGAGTATTAGGCCGCCAACTCGGAGGGTGGCAATGACCAATACAGTGCTAACGGTGCCCGGCAGGATGTGCTTCATCATCAGGCGCAGATTGCTGGCACCAGTAATTCGGGCAGCGTTGACATAGTCCAGCGAGCGTATCGTCAGGACGTCAGCTCGGACGTTTCGTACAAACGGGGGCCAAGCGATCATGGCGATGATGATGATCACCGAAGTCTCGGAAGCGCCGATCGTGGCACCCACCATGATGGCGATGAGAAGGAACGGAAGCGCGTTCCAGATGTCGACGAATCTCATCAGGACCTCGTCGAGCCAACCTCCGTAGTACCCGCCCAATATGCCCATCGCGGTGCCGATGACAACACCAGACAGCAACGCGTAACCAGACACTTTAAGCGAGACTCCCGCACCATGGATGATGCGTGACAAGACGTCCCGACCCAAGCCGTCGCTACCCAAGATGTATTCATTCCTATTGAAACCCTTCTTGGATGCGATCATGTAACCGATCTGGCCTTCGTCGGTGGTTAGGTCGAATTCGGCTTCATCGGCCGCGAGATCGTTCTCCGGCCTCGACTGCCCCCAAGTCGGCTCCATCAAATTGAAGTTGAGTTTCTGGACGTTTGGATCGGTGGGAGCGACCCACTCCGCACCGATTGCGATAACTGTGATGGAAATCAATATAACGATGGGGATGATGGGCCAACGACGCAAGACATACCAGATCTGTGAAGCCAACGAACGCTTCACTCTGGTCAAACCAGTCGTTTGGGCATCGAGCCCACCGCGCGGTTCGACGCCGCTTCGCGGCTCAACCGTTGGCATTCTGGTGGGTGAAGGATCGATCGCCATCGTTAACTTCTCATGCGCTCCAGACCATCCATCAGTCGTATCGTATTCTTGGATCGACCAACGCGTAGACGATGTCCGTCAGGAACGTCGCTATCACATAGACCAGAATGAACATCAGCACCGCGCCTTGGAGTATCGGAAAGTCATTTCCGTGAACCGCTTGGACGGCCATTAATCCGATGCCAGGACGTGAGAATATCGTCTCTACAACCAGTGCCCCTTCGATAAACCCCGCGAAAGCCAAAGTGGATGCCGTCAATGGCTGGATGAGGGCATTTCGGAAGGCGTGTTTCCAAACAACGAACGTTGTTCCCACACCTTTAGCTCGCGCCAACTTGACGTACTCTGAGTCGAGCACTTCAAGCATCGACGACCTAGTGAGTCGCAGGTACCCGGCAAGACCACCCAATGACATCGCGGTTACGGGCAGCACTAGATACTCCAATTGCCAAAGCGAAGGTTCCTGGGTCGAGTCCCCTGCCAATCCGGCGGGAAGCCAGTCCAGCCATACGGCAAAAACCATAATCAGAATTATCGCGAACCAAAATACCGGGATCGATTGACCGATCAGTGCCACAAACCTTCCGCCGTAGTCGGCCATTGTGCCTCTCTTGATCGCTGACAGTACTCCTAGACTAACGCCAATGGTGCCTGAGAAGAACCATGCGAAGGTGCCAAGCTGAAGACTATGTGGGATCTTCTCGCTGATGATTCGGGCAACCGGAAGTTTAAACGCCAGATTCTGACCTAGGTCGCCCCTGAGCACTCTTCCAAGCCAAAGCAAGTATTGCTCAGGATAGGAACGATCGAGCGCCAACTCTTTGCGGATCTCCGCCACGGCCTCGTCGGATATTCCGTAGCCGGAGGTGGCGAAGAGCAACAACGGGTCACCCACAGCCCGAGATAGCGAAAACACAATCGCCGTCGCCGCGATCGTGCTGAGGATCATGAAGAGGAATCTTCTTATTAAGAAACGACGCATGATACGGAGAGATGTTATCCCATGTCCTCGGCGCTACGCACATCGGCACCCGCTCTCGGACAGATACCTCTTCTTCATTGATTGGCTCTCGCGTCCAGCATGACCAAGATCATGGTACGCGCGACGAAAGCACTTTGGGTTTCGTCATCGGGCGTCGCGACATTTTCTGCACGACGCCCGATGACGAAGAACTCGGTTTTGGCGGCTCTATCCTATTGAGCCAGCTCGATGTCCCAGAGGTTGTTGATACCGCTGGCTGCGGCTCGGTCTTGCGGCCAAGCTGCGATCTTGTTGCGGTTCCAGAACCAGTCCTGCGGGACTGCCACGATACCGGGCTGCAGGTTCCAGTAGTAAACGTACTGCAGGTAGCGGTTCGCGTAGTCGGTCGCCTCAGCGGTGTCGGAAGCGCCTGCCATACCTTGGTAGAGCTCCAAGATCTTCGGCGACTCAAATGCACAGCTGAAACCACCACGGGTCAGCGAGGTCTGCACGAGGCCCTTCGGGAAGTGCCACGGGTTCGACTCACGACCCTTGTCGCACGAGGTAACCCAAGGGTGAGTGTTTGCTCGGTTAACAACCGTCGGACGGAAAGTCACGTAGGTGAACTTCAGCGAGAAGGTTGAAAGCCCGATGTCGGACCAGTAACCGGCAACTGCGTCTGCAACTTCACCCGTTACCGAAGCGCCACCACCAAGCTCCGGACCCGCGTAGACCGCGACTTCGAAACGGTGATCACCCAAGATATCGGACTGAACGTTGGTCTTTCGCCAATCAGGATTCTGCGACTTGATAATCTGGACCGCCTGCACCGGGTCATAACCGTACGTGCACGGACCAGTTCCTGCTGGAGCCTCGTCTGTATACACTCCACCCGGCTCTTGCGTGCACTGCACATTGCCAAAGTTCGGGTGCGATGAAGCGAAGTACTCAACGTCAACCACGTTACCAAGACCTGCAAGCAAGGATTCGTTGACTGCTTCGCGATCGATTGCTATCGAGAGCGCGTGCCGAACCTGTCGTGCCTGCTCCATGTCGTCTTCACCATGAGCATTGCTGTCAGAGTTTCCGATCCACGCATGGTCGTGCACGAACGGGCCCTTGGGCGGAAGAGGCTCGCCAGTCTTGGCGTCAACCTTCTCCCACAGGTTGCCAGAGAAGAACAGACCAAGTTGGACTGCGCCGCCAGTACCGGATTGACCCCAGTTGCTGGAGTCGACGATCAGGTTGGCTGCGTCTTTGGGCTCAAGCTGGGCAGTGTCGATTTGACCGGTGCGTAGGAGAGTTGCACGGTTGGTGGGGTCGCCCGCCTGCACCATGATGATGGTGCTGGTCTTCGGGGAGAACTTCCAGTGGTCCGCGTCCGCGGTCAATACGATGCGGTCGTCTGCGATCCACGTGTCAACGAGATACGGACCGCTTGCGACGACCGTGTCTCGCACGAATTCTTCGCCTTCAGTCTCAAACGCGTTCTTCGAAAGAACCGGGAATGCCTGACCAGACTGGTTCACATAGTCATCTTTCCAAGTGCCGTCAAACGCTGGCGTTCCGTCCGCGTTAGTCGCGAAATCCCACTCAACGGTGCTCTCATCGACTACACGCCACTCGCCCCACAGACCGGCAAAGTCACCCGCCTGACCGTGAATGGAGGTCGGGTTCGTGACGTTGTTAGCATCGTTCATGCTCCAAGCGACGTCGTCTGCTGTCAACGGACCGTAATCCTTGTCCTTTGTTCGGAACGTGATCCCATCTTGGATCGTGACACTTGCAGACCTGAAATCTGGGGTCACCGACCACTCGGTCGCAACCCAGGGCAAAGTCTCGTCACTCGCACCGCGGCGGAACAGAGTCTCTGCAACACCCCAGTTCTTGAGCGCGTCAGATGCCTGGTTGGCGTTTCTGCCGACCTGCTGACCGACACTCGCGAAACCGATTACAGCAGCGCCGCCCTCGGTCTTGGGGTCCGGTGCGCCGATCGTGCCGATCAAGCTCGCAGTCGCAGTCGCTTGTGGCGCCTCGACCTCGACGATCTTCTCGACCTCTTTGACGACCTCTTTCAAAACCTCTTTCTCGACCACAACGGTCTGGACCACGGTCTCGCCAGCTACCTGGACCT
>VXTA01000187.1 GCA_009837685.1 Chloroflexota bacterium
ACCTGCACTAAGTGACCGCAGTCTTTGAGGATCTCAAGCCTCGCATTCGGTAAAGACTCGACTGCTTTTTTGCTGTGACGCGTCGGGATTATCTTGTCCGAATCACCCCAGATAAACAACGTCGATGCCTTGATGGCAGCGAGGTCTACCTCAGACAATAAATCGCGTTGTCCGAATAACCCCGTAAACCTTCCCATACCTTGGTGAAACGAGTCGACCGCTCCGTTCCGACTACCCACCCGGAAATGCAACTCTTTCCACATCTCGCGCTCGTCCGAAGGGCCGGATAGTTGCGCTTCGAACCGATCAAAAAAGAAGGTACGGTCTCGTCTGGAGTCGTATCTGATGAACCGTTGCATCATTTGGACCGATGCCAGCCGCAGAAGCCAATTCAACCCCCGCCCAAATCCTGGTGACGACATCAACACCGCGCGGTTGAAGCGTTCCGGATCGCGGGTCATCGCGCCAATAGAACCCAATGCTCCCAAAGAGTGGCCAGCGATGTCGGCAACATCGATGCTAAGAGCATCCATCACGCCCAAAATTACATCTCCGATTTGCGCCCTCGGCGCATGCACGCGCTTCGGGATTTCAGACATACCAAACATTGGAACATCAGGAACGACCACTCTGTGGTCTACTGCCAAAGCAGCGATTTGCCGGTGCCAGATAGCCCCGCCGCTACCGGCTCCGTGCACTAACAGCACCGGAGGTCCGTCCCCAAACTCCATCACATGTATCCGTTGGAACCCGCCAGCCGGCACGTACCGCCCCTCGTACCGCAAGTTCGACAACGACATCAGTCGATCACCCGCCGCTCGAATGTGCTCCAAGCTCTCATCTGATGCAGAAACTGCCCTATCAACAGCAATATCCAAGATGCCACTGCCTATCTATTCGAGAACTCCGCCAAAGTGCCACGAAATATGTCGTGTCTAAAATTGGGGTTGCATGACATTATCCGATACGAAAACCAGCTCTGATCCGCCGCAACCCAGTTCCGGCATCGACTCAAACCTAATGCTCCAAGAAGCGGAGACCCTCTTGGAGTTCGACCGCGTTCGTGAGATGCTCGCCAGAGAAGCCCGGTTCTACATGTCGCGCGAAATCATACGCGAGGCGCGACCCGCTCGCCACCCAGAAGACGTCACGCGCTTGCAGGACGAAACCGCCGAGGCCTTAGCGCTTCTCAATACCAAAGGCGACATCGGCTTGGCCGGTATGCGAGACCCACGGGAGCCGCTGCGTCGCGCCATCCTCGGAGGCATGCTCAATGGTTCCGAGCTGCTGGTGTTGTGCAGCATCTTCCAATCCATGTGGGTTGCCAGATCAACCGTGATGATGATCGCGGATGAAGTACCTTTGCTCTCCGATATGGCGTCCCAGATCCGCGACCTTCGCGAGGTTCGAACCAGCATCGTCGAAGCCTTATCGGATTCAGGCGACGTGCTCGACAGCGCCACACCACGCCTCGGACAGATGCGCGAGCGATCGCGTACCGCGTACCAACGCGCGATGCGAATAATGGAGCGTTTAGCATCGCGCGAAGATTTGAAACCGGTGTTGCAGTCGAACGTGATCGCGTCACGTGGCGATCGGTTAGTTTTGGAGGTGAAATCCTCGCATCGCGGATTCGTACGAGGCATCATCCACGACGTCTCGTCCAGTGGTCAAACCGCATTCATCGAACCATTCACAGTGGTCGACGCCGCCAACGAGTGGCGCGAAGCCGCGTACGAGGCGGAGAAGGAAGAGGAGCGAGTGCTGCGAAAACTGTCGCGCTCGATCGCCCTTCACGGCGAAGATGCGATGGCATCCTTACAAGCCGCCGCCAATCTCGACTCAGCGGTTGCTAGAGGCCGTTTGTCGTTAAAAATAGGCGGTATCCGCCCGAAAACCAGCTTTGATCCCGTTTCGGATGAACCGATCAACCTCGTTCTGCTCGAAGCACGACACCCCCTTCTCGGCGATGATGCAGTCCCCATCACCATGCGACTAAACGAGACTAGACGCGGATTGGTAATCACTGGACCCAACACCGGTGGCAAGACGATCGCTCTCAAGACGCTCGGCCTGATGGCCCTGATGCATCAATTCGGTCTGCAAATCCCTGCGCGGGAAGCATCTGAGTTACCTGTATTCGAAGGTGTATACGCCGACATTGGAGATGCCCAAAGCATCGACCGCAGCGTATCCACCTTTTCATCCCACATGGAACGGGTGATACGAATCCTTGCACATGCTTCTGATAGATCACTCGTGCTACTTGACGAACTCGGTACAGGTACTGATCCCGAAGAAGGCTCGGCTCTCGCCCGCGCAATCCTCGATTGCTTAGTGTCCAACGGCGCTTGGACATGCATCACCACTCACCATCGTCCAGTCTCCGAATTCGCCGCAAAACACGACCATCTTACTAACGCATCCGTCGAACTCGATCCGGAGACGATGCTTCCTAACTACCGACTCATCATGGGTCTGCCCGGACAGAGCTACGCCATGCAGGTAGCCCAACGACTCGGACTGGAGCAACCGATCGTCGATCACGCCGTAACCATGCTCGACCCACTCCGGTCGCAGACCGAAAGCCTCCTGAAATCGCTTCAACAAGAACGCGACCAGATCGGCGACGTCCAACAGCAAGCCGCCGAAGATCGTGCCGAGGCAGAACGTATGCGCGCCGAAGCCGAAGCACATCTCCAATACGCCGAAAACGAACGCGACAAAGCGATCGAAGAGGCGCGCGAGCAACTGAAAAGCGAAGCCCAACGTGTACGCCGTCAACTACGTCGTCTCATGCGCGAAGCGGAGCGCGACAACACATGGCAAGAAGCCAGACAATCGGCCGCCGATGTTGCACGTTCGGTCAACAGCGAAGCTTGGATGGCTACACTTGATTCGCCCCTTTCGCAAAGCGAAGGGGGCGCGGGAGCGCAGCGACCGCGGGGGATGCCCGCCAGCAACCCACCTAAATTCGCGATCGGCGACGTTGTCAGAGTCGAGAGTCTCGGACTGACCGGCGAGATCGTCGAGCTGGACCGTGACGGGCGCGCTGTCATATTGTCTGGTTCGATGCGGTTCCAAGCGCGCCCACACATGATGACTCTCGTAAAGGTTTCTAGGAGCGCGCCCACGTCGGACCAATCTTCATCGCAGCAACCAACACCGACTAAGATGACGCGTGTTTCCGACGCTGCTGGCGATTTAGATGTCCGCGGTTCCCGCGTCCACATGATCGAATCGATGATCCCGCAATTCATCGACAGAGCCTTCATGCAAGGCCTCACCAGCGTCCGCATAATCCACGGCGAAGGAACCGGCGCGCTCCGACAAGCCGTCCGCGATATCTTGTCACGCGAATCGCACGTCGAAACCTTCCAACCGGCTCCCCGAAACGCCGGAGGCAACGGCGTCACTATCGCGATGCTGGAATGATGTCCTTTAGCAGCACATCAGCATCGATTACTCGCGCCCTTAACTGCCCACAGCCCGCGTCAATATCGATACCCTTCTCGATACGAACCGTAGACGGCACTCCATAGCGTCGCAACTCAAGTTGGAACCGCTCTGCATCTGCGCGGTTCGTGCGCCGGTAAGGCCCATCCGCAGTCGGGTTGACCGGGATCAGGTTCACATGGCACAACATTCCAGACAGCAGCTCGCCGAGGCGCCGAGCGTGACGGACTCTGTCGTTCTGATCTTGCAGCAACACGTACTCGAAGAAGATCCGCCGATCAGTCATCTCCACGTACCGACGACATGCATCGAGCAAGACTGATATCGGATAGCGGCGGTTGATCGGCATCGTCTGCGAACGCGTCGCATCGTCCGGCGCGTGCAGCGACACCGCCAAGTTGATCTGAATGTTCTCGCGCGCCAACCTCACGATCTGCGGTGCCAATCCCACCGTCGAAAGCGTGATGTGCCGAGCACCAACCGCCAAGCCGTTCGCATCGTTGATTGATCGGATAGCTGACATGGTGTTCTCGTAGTTCGCAAGCGGCTCACCCATGCCCATGAAGACAACATTCGTCACACCCTGAACGCTGCCTAGCTCCCGTGCTCCGACTTCCACCTCAGATCTGTCCTCCCCAAGCGCGATCCGCTGCATGAAAATGATCTGAGCCACTATTTCACCAGTCGTCAACTGCCTGCGAAACCCCTGTTGGCCCGTCGCGCAGAACGTGCAGCCCAAAGCACAACCAGCCTGTGTAGAAACGCACACCGTCTTACGCGCCCTGCGATGCGAGTCAGCCGCATAGCGCATTAAAACCGTCTCCACCAACTCGCCATCAGCAAGCCTGAACAGCACCTTGTCAGTCGAACCATCCGCCGATGTCAGATGCATCACCTTCTCAAGAGGGTTCGCCGTATATCGCCGAGCCAACTCCTCCCGCAATCCCTTCGGCAACGTCGTCACTAACTCGAAATCCAGCAAGCACTCCCGATGCAACGCCTGCCATATCTGCTTAGCACGAAACTTCGACTCACCCAACACATCCACCACTTCGCGCTCCAATCCTGAGCGCGAAAAGTCCAAAATGATTGGTTTTTGGTCTGTTGTAGAGGCAGTCGAAACAGACATGCACTCAATGCTAACGCGGGTGCGCGACTCTAACTGACGACCACCGCGTCGCCTTCCCGGAAATGCGCCAACGCATCCTCATCGACTTCAACGCCGAGACCGGGCTTGTCCGGCACCTCCACATGACTTTCGGTCTGCGTGAAAACCGGATCCGTCAACGCGTATCGGATTGGATGCGGGGTCTGGTCGAACTCGGTTACTGGCTCGTTGACGTAAGGTTCCTTCGGGTGCGCGGGCGGAGACTGCGAAACCGTCGCGAGCGTATGAAGAATGGCTGAAAAGCTTATCGCGGTGTTCCAGAAGTGCGGCACGAACCGCACGTTGAACGCCTCGGCCATCGACGCCGATAGCTTCAACTCGGTGATGCCGCCAACATTAACGATCTCTGGCTGGATGATGTCGAAGATGCGCTTCTTGAGCAATCGAGCCACTTCCCGCCGCGTGCTCGCCGACTCACCGCCTGATGTCGGAACTGGCGAGTGCAAAGTTACGAGCAGGTTGTCATCGTCCGCACGCGATGAGCATGGTTCCTCGAACCACGTAACATCCGCGTCCGCGATGCGATTAGCCACCCGAAGCGCGGTCATAGGATCGTACGCCTCGTTGGCATCCACCATGATGCGGATATTGTCACCAACCTGCCGACGAAGAGCATGTACACGATCCACATCCTCGTTCAACTTCAACCCGCCGACCTTCATCTTCATGCCCGAGAAACCCTGATCTACATAGCCCTGAGCCTCTTCCAGAAAATCCCTCCATGTAGGGTCTTCCAAGTCCGACGGCACGTAGTAGAGGCCTGTCGCGTAGGCGCAGATACGGTCTCGAACTTTCCCGCCGAGCAGTTCATAAACCGGCAACCCGCGTGAACGCCCTACCAAGTCGTGCAACGCCATATCGATCGCGCTTGCGACGTTCGATGAAAATCCAGTAAAGCCGCCGCCTTGATACGTAGGATTCACAATCGACTGCCAGATCGCGCCGATACGCTCCGGGTTTTCGCCGATTAACCTCGACGCGGATCCAGCTAGAGCCTCAGCGCTCGTGCCAGTCTCGCCCCATCCGTATGAACCCTCATCCGCAACGATCTTAACGACGGTAGTCCGGCGTTCATCCGTCCACCGCTGCGACCAACCGAACGGCTCGCCCAGCTTGCCGACTAGAGGATGGATTTCGATGCGTTCGATCTTCATGTCAACTGATGCCAATCGTCGTCCAACTCGGCGAAACGGTCATGCATCACATCGACGAACGTGTTATCTATGCTGAGCGCATCGTCAAGCGTCTCGATGTTCGATGCCATGTGCCGCGGGTTCTTGGTCCCAATGATCGCGACGTGAATCTCTGGATGAGCGAGCGTGAAGCCCATAGCAGCGATGATCGGGTCGTCGGGGTCTCCGGGTACATCGCCGAGGGATTGGACCTTTAAACTCCGGTCGAAATAAGTGTTGTCATAACTGCGGCGGGAGCCTGACATCCCTTGTTTTGCCATGCCCCACGTTGCGCCGCCGATTGGCCGCTTGACGATGACGCCAATACCGCTTTTGGCGCACTTTTCTAGCAGCCCGGTGGTGTAAGCTCGCTGTTCGACGAGGTTGAAGCTGGTTTGGAGCGTGTTGAAGAGTCCGGAGTCGACAGCCCAGTGAGCCGCCTCGTTGTCGCCGGAGTATCCGATCATCTTGGTCTTGCCGGCGTCGCGAGCGTCTTCAAGTGCGCGGATAATGTCGCCTCGTTTTAGTTCTTCGATGCCGCAGGAATGCAGCTGCACCAAATCCACGTAGTCGGTCCGCATACGTCGGAGACTACGATCGATAGAATCGCGCACTCTATCGTAGGTCCAGCTTTTACCGTCTAACCCTTCGCCTACAGCTTGCCCGGCTTTGGTCGCGAGAGTGAATTCGTCGCGTCGATGCGCGACGGTTCGACCAATGAATTCCTCGGAGTGAACGTAACTTGCAGCGGTATCTAGGAAGTTGATGCCCATGTCGAGCGCACTGTTAAGAACACTCCCAGCTTGTTCGATATCGCCTAAATCGAGTTCCATCCCGATCTCTGCCAATCCCGCGCCGAGTCGGGAGACTCTGTAGCCTGTGTTACCGAAATCAACGATTTGCATTTTGGGATTTCTCCTCTAATCTTGTTGGGGTCATTTCTGGCGGTGAGTGTCGGGCCAGATGACCTTTGCGGTCCACGCTCCGTCGAAGCTCGTTTCGTCATCCAAATCAGCGTCTCTGAGGACGCAACGGTACATATTTGTGTTGCTTAGGTCAGCACCGCGCAGATCAGCGCTGGCTAAGCTAGTTCTATATAACGATGCTTTGTTTAGATCTGCACCTCTGAAGTTCGTTCTGCGCGCCCATGCTTCCGAAAGGTCTGCGCCGCGCAAACACGTCCCGCTGAGGTCGGCGTTGTCAAGAATAGCGCGCGATAAGTTCCAACCGGTGAAGTTCATGCCCGCCAAATCTGCGCCGGAGAGGTCCAATCGTTCTGCCGGGTTTTCGGATCGCCAATCATCAACCGCATGGGCACCCATCTTTATCGCCTGCAAGTGTTGCGGATTCAAGTCGAGTTCGTGGGATCAGATTTGCTTTGGAGTGTGCTATTCAGCTGCACTGGAGAAATGTTAACTGATTGGTCTTCAGCCACCCGCCAGACATCGCTAGACGCGGGGTGAAACATCTATGAAACATATCTTTATTAACTTGGATTCCATCGGCGCGCGCCCGCGCCAAACATCACTCGAACAGGTTCAGGAGAGACGAAAACGATGGCAAATGCCAATGATGTGATCAAGATGATGGAGGAGTCGGGGTCGCAATGGTTGGACCTGCGATTCACCGACGTTCCGGGCACCTGGCAACACGTGTCCTTCCCCAAGCACGAAGTAACGGAAGACCTCTTCGCCGAAGGTACCGGTTTCGATGGCTCCAGCATCCGTGGATTCCAGACCATCGACGAATCGGACATGCTCCTATTCCCCGACGCTGACACGGCGACGGTAGACCCATTCATTCCGGGCACGGTTTCGATCATTGCCGACGTTAAAGACCCGATCACGGGAGCGGACTATGATCGGAGCCCGCGCCATGTGACGGCGAAAGCGGAGGCTTACTTGAAGTCGACCGGCATCGGTGACACCTCGTACTGGGGTGCCGAAGCCGAATTCTTCATCTTCGACAGCGTTTCGTATGGCGGCGCCTCCAACTCTGCGCACTACGAGGTCGACTCGGAAGAGGCGATCTGGAACACGGGCAACGCCACCGACCTTTCGGGCGAAGGTCCAAACTTGGGTCACAAGCTCCGCCACAAGGGCGGCTACTTCCCTGCACCGCCTTCGGACACTCAGACGGTGATCCGGCACGAGGCTTGCGAAGCGATGGCCCGTTTCGGGATTGAGATCGAGAAACACCACCACGAGGTTGCGACCGCTGGCCAGGGTGAGATCAACTGGCGATTCTCACCGTTGAAGCTTGCAGCCGACCACGTGATGGCCTACAAGTACTGCCTGAAGAACACTGCCGCCAAGCACGGCAAGACCGCAACTTTCATGCCTAAGCCCTTGTTCGAAGACAACGGCACGGGCATGCATACTCACCAGTCGATCTGGAAAGACGGCTCGCCGATGTTCGCGGGTGATGGGTACGCCGGTTTGAGCGAGATGGCTCTCAACTACATCGGCGGACTGCTCAAGCACGGCGACGCGCTGATGGCGCTGGTCGCACCGAGCAGTAACTCGTACAAGCGATTGGTTCCCGGCTTCGAGGCTCCGACGATCTTGGCGTTGTCGGCACGAAACCGCTCAGCTGCGGCCCGAATTCCGATGTACTCGCAGTCACCAAACGCGAAGCGTGTGGAGTTCCGACCTCCGGACCCGACTTGCAACCCGTACCTCGCCTTCTCGGCGATGTTGATGGCTGGTCTCGACGGAATAGCCACCGGCGCGAGCCCGGGCGAGCCGATCGAAGAGGACCTCTACGAGATGGACCCATCAACGTTGAACCAGGTTCCGGGCAGCTTGTCTGAAGCGTTGGATGCGTTGGAAGCCGACAACGAATTCCTGCTCAAGGGTGGCGTCTTCACGCCTGACCTGCTTGAGGCCTACATCGACTTCAAGCGCGAGAACGAGGTCGACGCGGTCCGGTTGCGCCCGCACCCGTACGAGTTCTTCCTCAGCTACGACGCATAGTCGTAAGCCTCAAGAGTTCGAGAAACGCCCCGAACGTGTTGTCGGGGCGTTTCTTTTTGTTCTAGGAGTGCTATCTCAAGTGAGGAATGATTCTTGGAATCAAAAGAATGAATGATGAATCATTTTGGGTCGGAGCCTCGAATCGCGCGTGATCTGGTGTTCAGACCCAGACCTCATCAAACAGCCGCAACCAGTTCCCGCCTAGGATTTTGATCACGTCTTCGTCGGAGTAGCCGCGTTGCAGAAGGGATTCGGACAATACCGGCAACTGGTCTGGGGTTTTCAGTCCTTCTGGGTATTGATCCTCCCATGCCAAAGGCATGCCGCTGTGGCCTGTGAAACTGGAAGGGTATTTGGTGCCTTGCTGGCCGCCAATAAACTTCCAGAACTCTTCGGGTTGGTCTTGGGTGTGGTCGGTGCCGATACCAACGTGGTCGACGCCCACCATGTCTACTAGATGGTCGATGGCGTCTAGATAGTCGTCGATAGTGGAGTCGTAGATGTTTCGTAGGAATCCTTGGATGCAGGTAGCACCGATAACGCCACCCTTTTCGGCCATCGTTTTTATCGCCTTGTCCGTCTTGTTCCGACGATGGTCGAAATACGACTTGGCATTGGCGTGAGTTATAGCGACCGGCTTTGTCGAGACCTCGATGCTCTCCTGCGTCGTCGCGATCCCGACATGAGAAAGATCGAGGAGAATACCAAGCCGGTTCATCTCCTGCACTGCGTCGACGCCAAAATTCGTTAGGCCGCCGTCTTGGCGCTCCATGCATCCGTCGCCGAGAAGATTGCGCTCGTGATACGTGACCTGCATGATACGGACACCGAGTTTGTGGAACAGTTCCAGCCGATCCAGATCATTCTCGATCGGCGACGTGTTCTGCCACCCGAAGATGATGCCCGTCTTGCCCTCTCGTTTAGCGCGGTGAATGTCGTCGACGGTCTCGACCAAAAGGATTTGGTCGGGCCGTTGCCGGAACCGGACGTACCACTTCGCGATCATGTCGAGCGTCTCTTCGTAGCCTTCCCATGTGGCCTGGGTGGCGTTAATAGCCGCCACGCCACCTGCGTTCAGGCTTTCGAACACAGCGTCGCTGTCCCAGTTGCTCACATTCAACGCATCTATAACTACTGCCTCGTCGTACAGCCTTCGTGCGTGGTCAGTATCGGTTCTCATCAATTCCCCCAATATGGATTGCGCCCAGAATGTCTCGAAGTTTACGACGCGACGCTATCTTCGGAAATTCCATTTAAACTTCAATCAAGCAATCAAGGCATCCCAGCCATTAGTTCCGAAATCATCGCGGAGAGTAAAGACATGCAGCAGACAGCACAATCCACCAACGGCGCACCAGACTCGGCCTTCATGGCGATGGGTGCAGCCGAGATGAACCGAGCAACGGCAGCCAGCCCTGCTGTGTGGCTCGCTGGCGATCCGGAAGACCTAAAACCGTGGATGAGCCGCGGTGCCGCCGGCATCGTCACCAACACTGTGGTTCTGAACGAGATGGTCCAGAAATACGGGCAGATGACAGAAGTCATCCAGCGCTATCTCGACATCACCGACAAGAAGGTCGCGGTCGAGATCGACGGCCACTCGACGCAGGAACTCCTCGATGTCGGCGAAGTCTTCACCAAGATGTCCGATCAGGTCATCCTCAAGATCCCGTGCACCGTTAACGCCCTCGGCGCATTCGCAGAACTCAAAAAAGCCGGCATCGAGACCTTCTGCACCACCGTATTCACCATCAACCAAGCCGTCGCAGTTGCCCAAGCAGGTGTCGATCACGTTCTACCCTTCTGCGAACCCTACCGCGACGTCTCTGGCGATCCGACCGCTTTGGTGCGCGACCTCCGGGACATCTTCGCCGACTGGGCGAATCGACCCTACATCACCGCCGCTCTAGTGCGATCCAAAGAGACCGCCGAAGCCGCCCTCCGCGACGGCGCCGACGGCATCATCGTCTTCTGGCCCATCTTCGAAGAGATGCTCCAAGCCAAATTCACCGACGAATGGAACACTACATTCCTCAACGAATGGAACGCGATGCACGATGCCGGACTGCTAGAAGGCGTGCCATATAGTCGGCACTAGCGGGCTTTCGCTGCAGCGCTTTATAGCGCAATAATCCCATACCCCGCATCGACCGGTATCACCGCGCCCGTGATACCGCTCGCCATATCGCTCAGCAAAAACAGCGCCGTATCGCCGACCTCACGATGCGTGATGTTGCGTTTCAACGGCGACCGATCCCGGTGAGCACGCGTCATGTCGCGGAAACCTGGGATGCTCCGCGCCGCTAGCGTCGGCAATGGTCCTGCCGAAATTGCGTTCACGCGTACATTCCGGTCACCAAACTCCGCCGCTAGCTGCCGAACCTCGTTCTCTAACGCCGCTTTCGCAGTCCCCATGATGTTGTAGCCGGGATACACCCGCTGCGAAGCATCGAAAGTCATCCTCAACGCCGCACCAACGTCAGTCATCAGAGGCACGGCGCGCGAAACCACCGGCATCAGCGTATAGGCGCTAGTCTCCAACGCCGTGCGGAAACCCTGACGTCCCGTCGTCGAGAATTCGCCGCCTAAATCGTCTCGCTCTGCATACGCCACCGAATGAACCACGAAATCGATGCCGCCCCACTTGTCGCCAACCTGGTCGTAGAC
>VXTA01000117.1:0-5787 GCA_009837685.1 Chloroflexota bacterium
CGCAATAATACACGTGTTCAGACGAAAATCGACTCGGAAAATCAAAAATCAATCAGATATCGAACAAAAAGTAGCAAGGAAAAGGAATCCACCAATTGGTGACCATTACCAATACTCAAATTGACGACGCTTCTGAAGACGAAGCAGAGTTGACTACCGGCGAGACCGGTTCCGCTGTCATGTCGCCGAGCGACAGCGGCGAGTTACGATTCGCGGATCTGTCTTCTGACGACGAAGGCGCACCAGCGATGAGGGTAACTTCTGCCTCGTCCGAACTAGAAGTATGGGAAGCCGCGCGCGAGGAAGGTCCGGAGATCAATCCGGCCGCCGCGGTAACCGACGATTCCTCTACCGACGACAACGTGCGGATGTATCTCCGCGAAATCGGCGACGTCCAGCTACTGAGCAAGGCCGACGAAGCGATGCTGTCGCAGCGCGTCGAATCTGCAAACCGACTCGAGCGCATCGAGTGGGACATCCGCGGCACTCTTGAGATGCAATACGGCTTCAAAGAGTACCCCCGTAACCGCGACCAGCTTCCGGACAACCCTCCCAAGGTCCAGGCTTCCGACGTTGTCGCCATCGTGTTGCGCCGACTCAGCCGTCTTGCACCAATCGCCGACCAGATCGCAACGTACATGGCCAAACCGAAGCCAGTAACGCTCGAGCAGTTGCTCAACGACTTCGAGTATCGCTCGATGATCAACTCGGCGCGCGACACTCAAGTCAAAGACATGAGCAAGCTTCCGCCCTACGAGTTGTTGCTCCGATACCTGACCGATACGCTTGAAATCTATGAGAACACCGATCTCATGGAGCGCTTCGGAGTATTCGACGAGACCGCTCAGAAGGGTCGAGGCAAGAAAGCTCAGAAGCTCAACACCAAGGACGCGCGTGCGAAGCGCCGCCTCGACAAGGCCAGCCTCCTCGTCCGAGAGTTGGCCGTCCTTTCGAGCCTGTTGCCTCCCGACCTCAGCCTCGTTCTACCACCAGAGATGAAACTCGAAGATTTGGCGGTCGAAGATGGCATCGAGCCTTGGCACGAATCCTACTTGGTCGAAGCGAATTCCATCCTAGAATCGCATCTCTCGTCAATCAAGCACGATGGCGACAAGTCCCGTGACCACCTTGGCAAGGCGAACCTGCGCCTCGTCGTAAGCGTTGCGAAGAAGTACACCAACCGCGGCTTGACCTTTGAAGACCTGATCCAAGAAGGCAACATCGGTTTGATGCGGGCGATTGACAAGTTCGACTACCGCAAGGGCTTCAAGTTCAGCACCTATGCCACGTGGTGGATCCGACAAGGCGTGACTCGCGCGATTGCTGACCAGTCTCGAACGGTCCGTATTCCGGTCCACATGTACGAGGCGTTGAACAAGGTGCGCCGCGCCTCTCGAGAACTTGCCCAGGAGTACGACCGCAAGCCGACGATCGAAGAGATCGCAGAACGCGTCGAGATGACCGTCGAGAAGGTTACCGACGTTCTCAAGAACGGCCAGGAGCCGATGTCGCTAGAAACGCCAGTCGGTGAAGACGGCGACAACGAACTCGGCGACCTCCTCCCTGACCGCGAGGCTTTGGCCCCACCAGAAGAGACGGCTCAGCGACTATTGAGCAACGATATCTCGAACATCCTCAACGAGTTGGAAGAGCGAGACCGCGAGGTCCTGATCCTTCGCTTCGGGTTGAAGGATGGTAAAGAGTACACGCTTGAAGAGATCGGATCTCGTATGGATCTCACCCGCGAGCGTATCCGCCAAATCGAGCGAACTGCGCTCAAGACGCTCCAGCGCAGCCGCGCAGTCTGGGAGATGAAGGAGCACCTCAACTAAGGAGTGCCTTGCTCTGCCGTTGCTGCAAGCGCAATATGACCGGCCTCGCGTTTCAGACGCGGGGCCGGTTTTCGTTTGTTGCGAACTCGATTCAACTCAACGCGCATTGACCGCCATCGGAATAGTGAATCTGAACGTTATAAGATGTTGATTTGCTTTGAATCAACATGAATCTCGACCTACGAGTCGACTGAGGACGAAATGGCCGACGCAGACAGGGTGCAAGTAAACATCACCGGCGATTGGGACGACCTCTAGACCGCTGAGCTGAAGGGGCTGACCGCATCTCTGCAAGAAGAATTCGGAGCCCAGATCGCAGGTTTACGTGAGGCGCGGTTGGACATGATCGATGCAGCGGTTCACCGCGGCGTCCAACCCGGCCATCTTGCTCCGAGCGTAGCAACGACGTCCGAATGGTCGGTGCCGGACATGCCAGACGAACTCTGGAACCCCGGCATCGAGATTTCCGGTCCGGCGCACATGACCTCCATGTTCATCAACGCCCTCAATCCAGGTCCTGAAGGCGAACGAGCCGCCGGCGACCTCGACGACGACGAAGACTCAGCGAGCCATCTGCTCGCAGACACTCTCCTCGCTGCCCGCAACCGGAAAGGCGCCGTAGATCGATCTCTCACTTTCTATAACGAAGCTCGCGACCGTCACTACTCTATTCAAGACGGAGAGATACCGTTTTTCATGCACCGCGAGCGCGGCCTGCACCTAGACGATCCTGATTTTTCGGTCGACGGTGCACCAGTCTCAGCCACCATACTCGGCACCCTCCTAACCCTGTACCATGCCGGACAGGCACAGACCGAGCGTGGGCAAGGTGTCTACTTCTATCTGCCCAAAACCGAGTCACCCGAAGAAGCCAAACTCTACCGCGACCTCTTCGCTTCGATCCAGAACCGTGTCCCCGGTCTTAAAGACGCCACTATCCGCGGTATCCTCCTAGTCGAGTCCCTCCCTTTGGTCTGGACGATGGAAGAAAGCCTGCATGCTCTCGGTCCCTACGCAGCCGGGCTGAACGCCGCTCGCTGGGATCTAAAGGCATCGCTTCTCGAGTACGTGATGGCAGACCGTGCGAGCCTCTGGCCCGACCGCTTCGGCGTTGCCGTACCGACGACTCCGTTCATCGCCAACATCTTCCGTCGCCTCGTCGCTGTCTGCATGAAACACGACGCTGTCCCCATCGGCGGAATGGCAACCGCCCTACCCCATCGCGATCAAGCGGTCAACGAAGAAGCCGCCGCAACCGTCCGCGGCGACAAGACATGGGAGGCCGAGCAAGGTTTCCTGCGCGGTTGGGTGGCGCACATCTACCACATGAAATCCGCCGGAGACCCGTTCAAGGAACTCCGCAACAGCGGTTGGGAACCATCGCCTGACATGGGCAACCCGAGCAACTACCCTGTCAACATCGAGACGCCGGAAGGTCCAGTCACCCAAGAAGGCACTCGCCAAAACGCCAGGACCCTCATCGAATACGTCGAAGGCTGGCTAGGAGGACGAGGCGCCAAAGGTATCGACCGACTCGCAGGGCGACCCGGACGCCGTCCCGCCCTGATGGAAGACCTAGCCACGGCTCGCATCTCGGTCGCGCAGATGGCCCAACGCGTCATCCACGAAGCCCAATCCGAAGATACCGGAGCAACCCACGACCTCGCGCTCCTCAAGTCAATCATCTCCGACGAAGGCGAAGACATCATCCGCCTCTTGGGCCCGAATGCCCCAGCGTCGATGGTTCAGCGTTACCAAGACGCCGTCAAAATCTCCATGCAGTGGCTCAAAAACTACACCGAATTCAACTTCAGATCCTTGGGATCGTACAGTCGGGCTGACTTGGCAGCGATTGCTTCGGCGGAGGATGTGATTTAGTTTCTCATAGAACCAGAAGATCCTGTTCAATGCTGGCTGCTCACGATCTTGTATGTTGCATCGGATCGTTATGCGTTGCTGATGAACAATGGTAGGGTAGAAACCATAGCAATCAGTCTACCTTGACCGTAACCATGGCTCTGAACATCAAGAACCAAGAAACATGCGACCTCGCTCGAGAAGTCGCTCAGATGACCGACGACACCATGACTGGGGCCATCACAATTGCACTTAGACAACGTCGTGATCAATTGAAACGTGAACGCGGTCGCGAGGCATTGCTCCGCGATATACGAGCAATTGCTGAACGATGCTCCAAGTTGGTTGAACCAGGGTTTACTTCCGCAGACATTGACGACCTCCTATACGACGAATACGGGATCCCCAAGTGATCGTCGATTCGTCCGCTGTCGTCGCCATACTGGCCCGCGAAGTAGACGCAGATCATCTCGCCAATAAACTGACCGGAGTACCACGGCCTCGCATGTCGGCGGCGACGTACTTGGAATTGTCTATCGTAATGGAAAACAAGGGTGGTCCAAGAGCCGGCTATGAACTCGATGAACTCATAGCTCAAACCGATGTCGAGATCGTGCCGGTGACTCTAGAACAAGCAGAAGCCGCCCGCGTAGCATGGCGTCGTTTCGGCAAAGGAAACCACCCGGCCCGTCTCAACTTTGGCGATTGCTTTTCCTATGCACTCGCCAAAACCGCCGGCGAACCCCTGCTATTCAAAGGCAATGACTTCTCTCAAACCGACATCGAGCCTGCTTAATCCGCAAAGGCGACATTGACTTTAGGCATCAACTCGTTCGCAAACAACTCCAAACTGGTGATCCACGCATCCTTATCGTCCCAGTCGTAGCCCATCATCACCAGCGTGCCAAACTTGCCCGTCTCCTCAGTCATCTGGAGAATCCGTTCCAGGGCGTAGTCGGGGTCACCAGCAATAATGTGTTCGCGCATCCAGTAGTCGACATCGACCTCGCTGTCTGGCGTGTTCGGATCCCGCTTGAACATACCCCGGTCGCGACCTGATCGGTCCATCAAATCGCAGATGTATTGGAAACCACCAGCCACGGAGTTGTTCCTAGCCAGCTTCTGTGCCTCCTTCTTGGAGTCGGCAAGAAACACCGCGCGTGCAATCTTGAACTCCGATCGATCCGGCTCATTGCCCGCCTCATCAGCCGCCGTCGCGTAAGTCTCCCAAATGTTCGCAACCACATTGTTGGCGATCAAACTATGGGCAAACGGCTGAAAACCCATCCGTCCAGCGGCCTTCGCCGTCCCCGAATTCATTGACGTAATTGGCATCGCAATCGGCGGATGCGGCTTCTGATAAGGCTTGTGCACATAGCCGAGGCCTACCGCATCGTCGACATGCTCCTCCATCGAGATGTTCCAGTATTTTCCTTCGATATTCACGGGCCCTTCCGATGCCCAAAGTTCCATCACCATCCGAACCGCTTCCCCAACCATCATCGGCGCATCTTCTCGCGGAATGCCTAGGATCTCCAAGTCAGTTGCCACACCTCCCAAACCGAAACAAAGATTCAAACGCCCCTTGCAGAGATGGTCCAACATCGCCAATCGCGTCGCCACGTGGACAGGATGGTGCAGTTGAATACACACCGGCGCCGGACCCATCCGAATTTGGGATGTCTCCCGCATCGCCGCGGAGATAAACAGCTCTGGCATCGGCATGTTCTCATACGCCATCGTGTGATGCTCACCGATCCAGAACTCATCGAAACCCAGTTCATCGGCACGGATCACCAACTCCATGTCCTCGTCGTAGGTCTGCGCTATTGGCTTCTCCGGAGGGTGGAACGGCATGATGAAGATGCCGGATTTGATTCTGGACACGGGATCCTCGCAACTGTGCGTGATGCTGGAATTTGTTGCGTTAAGTATATGGTCGGCCGACGGGTAGCAAAGATCGAGCTTCTATCGGTGATTCGTCTCAATCCCCCACTTCAGCCAGCAACTTCCGCAAATCTGAAATCTGATCTCTAAGCTGCGCCGCCGTCTCGAACTCCAACTCCCGCGCCGCACGCTTCATCTGACGCTCCAGATC
>VXTA01000117.1:5797-11283 GCA_009837685.1 Chloroflexota bacterium
CTCCAGATCCTTCACGATCCGCGTCAACTCGTCCTTCGGCAAACCCATCTCAGCGCCGAATGGCTCGCCCTCATCGGCCAAAACCGTCGGCTCTAACTGCCGTACCCGGTCATTGATATCGCGAATATCTTTAACGATGCTGTAGGGTGTGATTTCGTTCTCTAAGTTATGTTCCGTCTGCAACTTGCGACGACGCTCCGTCTCCGAGATCGCAAACGTCATCGAGTCGGTGTACTTGTCCGCATACATCACCACCTTGCCCTCGATATGCCGCGCCGCCCTGCCAATGGTCTGGATCAACGACGTCCCGGAACGCAGATAGCCTTCCTTGTCCGCATCCAAGATCGCCACTAACGACACCTCCGGCAGATCCAACCCTTCTCGGAGCAGATTGATACCCACCACAACGTCGTACACCCCTAGCCGCAAGTCGCGCAATATCTCGGTGCGCTCCAACGTGTCGATCTCCGAATGCAGATAGTGCACCCGTATCCCAAGCTCACGCAGATAATCAGCCAAATCCTCCGCCATCCGCTTCGTCAGCGTCGTAACCAACACCCGTTGCTGCTTCGCCGTCGTCGCCCGAATCCGCTCTATTAGATCGTCGATCTGGTTCTCTGTCGGCAAAACCTCGATCTCAGGATCGATCAATCCCGTAGGCCGAATGATCTGTTCAACTCGCTGCTCCTCGTGCGCACCCTCATACGGACCCGGCGTAGCCGACACGTACACGACCTGATTGACCCGATCCTCAAACTCCTCAAATGTCAGCGGCCGGTTGTCGATCGCCGATGGCAACCTGAAACCATACTCGACCAGATTCGTCTTCCGCGCGTAGTCCCCGTGATACATCCCACGAATCTGTGACAGCGTCATGTGCGACTCGTCGATGAACAGCAAGAAATCCTCTGGGAAGTAGTCCAAAAGCGTCCACGGTGCCGAACCAGCAGGTCGTCGACCAAGCGGACGTGAATAGTTTTCGATACCCGGACAAGTCCCAGTCTCGTGCATCATCTCAAGATCGAACAACGTCCGCTGCTCTAACCGCTCTGCCTCCAACAGCTTTCCTTCGCCGCGGAACAACTCCAGCTGCTCTTCGAGCTCCGTCCGAATATCCTTCAACGCATCGGCAAACTCTTCCTCTGGAGTGATGAAGTGTTTGCCCGGATAGATGTCGTACTCTTCCGCCTCGTTCAAAATCTCGCCGGTCAGTGGGTCGATAATCGTGATGCGCTCGATCTCGTCGCCGAAAAACTCGATCCGCACCGCCAACTCTTCGTCGGCCGGCATGATCTCCAGCGAATCGCCCCGTACCCTGAACGTCCCGCGTCGCAGATCCATCATGTTGCGGTCGTAGTACATCCCCACAAGCCGACGCGTCACTCGAGTCAAACCCGGTTCGTCACCCACACGAAGCCGCAACGTTATCTGGTTATATTCCTGCGGCGAACCCAACCCGTAGATGCACGACACGCTAGCCACGATCAGCGTATCCCGTCGCGTCATCAGCGAACGCGTGGCCGCGTGCCTTAAACGATCGATCTCCTCGTTGATGTCCGTCTCTTTCTCGATGTACGTGTCCGAACGCGGGATGTACGCCTCCGGCTGGTAGTAGTCGTAATACGACACGAAATACTGCACCGAGTTGTTCGGAAAATACGTCTGAAACTCGGTCGCCAACTGCGCCGCAAGTGTCTTGTTGTGAGCAATCACCAGCGTCGGACGCTGCACCTTCTCGACGATACTCGCCATCGTGAAGGTCTTACCCGATCCCGTTACTCCGAGAAGCGTCTGATGCTTGAGATTCTTATCGCCGATCCCATTGACGACCTTATCGATGGCGTGAGGCTGGTCGCCCTGCGGTGTGAACTCGTGCTCGATCTTGAATTCGCCCGTAGTCGGTGCGGTGATCGGAACGACTGCTGGCTCTGCAATGGTGGTCATATTGCGATTTTACCGATGTCTTAGATACGGTTCAGAAATTAAAGTTGCGAATAACCAGAACGCACTCTGTTTTCACTACGCGCGACTAGCAATGAACACAAGGTTACAAGGGCCCGACAACGACCCTGAAAACGACCAGTCGCGCCGCAATGACGACGACGAGATCGACCTCCGATATCGCTACTACGAAATCGACGAAGACGAGAACCACACCGACGACTACGAACCTCCTCAGCGTCGCGCCGTTGACGGTTGGAGCACCGAATCCGAGCCCACCAGCCCATGGTGGATAAAAGCCGGAATCGCCGCCATCTCAATCCTTATCGTCCTCGGACTAGTTGCCGGTCTAGCAGGACCGTTCCTTGGATCATTCGGATCTGACCAACCGGAACGCATCGAATACATCCCCGCACAGGTAGTCGAAGTAGTCGATGTCCGCACCATCATCGTCGATATCGACGGCGAACTTGCCACCGTCCGTTACATCGGAGTCGATCCGCTGCCGCTGGAGAGCGCCTGGTACGACATCAGCATACTGGCGCATCAACAACTCGTCGGAAACAGCGAAGTGCTATTAGAAGCAGACGAGATCGACACCGACGAATTCGGACGACTCCTGCGCTACGTGTACGCCGACCGCGCAATGGTCAACGGCCTCTTGTTGCGTAATGGCGTCGCCCTACCCGGCGAAGAACAAGACGGCTTGAACCGCCATTACGCCAACCTCCAATTCTGGAGCGAAACGGCAAGATTCGAGCAACTCGGGCACTGGAGCGGCACACCCCCGCAATTCACAAACAACGACGGGGGCGTGAACTGAAAATCCCATCGCTTGCTCGCAACGCTGCGTCGAGCGAGACGGCGAAACCGCGCGCAGCACCCAGACGGTCCAGACGTCAGCGGTCCGGTTTCGGCAACCCCCTGACGCGCTTCAAAGTAGTCCTTGATCGCGACTACGCTCGACTCTGGGGCATTGGAGTCTCGACCAACACCATGCGCTGGCTCGAAACCGTCGCACTCGGCGTATACGTCTTCGACCTCACCGAATCAGCGTTCCTAGTCGGATTCGTCGGATTTCTACGCATGGCACCCATGCTCGTCCTCGGAGCCTTCATCGGCGCATTTGCCGATCGCGCAAATCGGCGCGCCATCCTAGCCATCGCTAACATCATCCTCGCCGTCGTCTACCTGACCCTCGCCCTACTCATCCTCTCCGACCGCATTGAGCTTTGGCACGTCTCGCTAGGAGCATTCATCGCTGGCATCGTATGGGCCACCGACTTCCCAGTCCGACGCGCCATGATCGCCGACACCGTGCCCGCCGACCGCGTCTCGTCCGCATTCGGCGTCGACATGGCATCCAGCAACTTTTCACGCGTCATCGGCCCACTCGTCGGCGGCGCATTCCTGCAAGAGATCGGCATGCAAGCCGTCTACTTCCTAGGTACCGGCCTATTCGTCGTCGCATCGTCCCTCGCATTCTCGATGCTCATCATCCACAAGCCATCGACACCCGAGACGCGAACCTCTCCCACTAGCAGCAGATTCGACCTCCGCTCCGGCGTCAAACACATCATCGGCGATACCGTCCTCCTCGTCACCATCATCGTCACCATCACCATGAACCTCTTCGCATTCCCCTACCAGCAGATGATCCCGGTGCTCGGAGCCGAAAAGCTGATGGTCGCGCCCGTCCTCGTCGGACTCCTCCTCAGCGTCGAAGGACTCGGAGCCACCCTCGGCGCACTCACCATCGCCGCCATTGCACAACCCCGACACTTCACCCGCGTCTACATCTACGCCTCCCTCGGATTCCTACTTGTGATCGCCGCATTCGCCCTCGCACCCTGGTACTGGCTCGCCATCCCTCTCCTCTTCATCGGCGGATTCGGCATGTCCGGATTCGGCACCATGCAATCCATCATCGTCGTCTCCTCTACCCGACCCGAAATGCGCGGCCGCGTCCTCGGCGTTTTAGCAGTAGCCATCGGTTCCGGCCCCATCGGAGCCCTCCACATCGGCTGGCTAGCCACCCAAATCGGCACCGACACCGCAGTCCTAGCCATCGCCATAGTTGGCATGGTCCTAACCATCATTCCCCTACTGATATGGCGAAAGTATCTGCGTAGCATTCCGAGGTATCGGTCAGGGTAATTTCGTCATTCCCGCGCAGGCGGGAATCCAGAGGAGACCAGATGAGAGGCGGCAACAGCCCCCTCTCCCTCGATGGGAGAGGGCTAGGTGAGGGTGACTGGGATGGACCAACGGGAGGGGTACGGTAAACAAACACCGACTCAAACACCATTACCATCATTCCAAATCATGGCAATCATAGTTCACAAGCCCCGCAACGCATTAGTATGTCTTGACCATAAACATAGATATGGCTAATATGGGTATACATGAAGACCACGCTTGAAATCCAAGATGAATTATTTGCGAGAGCAAAGCGGCACGCCAAGCTCACCGGACGACCACTCAGAGCCGTAGTTGAAGAAGGGCTGCGTCAAGTGCTAGCATCACCCAGCCGTCAAGAACCCTACGAGCTTCCAGACCTTAGTGTTGGTGAAGCTGGTGGACACGATCCGTTGGAGACCTACTCGTGGCAAGATCTGCGCGATGAGATCTACGCGAATCCGACTGTCCAATGATCGCTGTTGATACGAATCTGCTTGTCTACGCCCACCGCCGCGAGTCACGCTATCACGAAGCCGCGGCTTCAATCATGCGTGGATTAGCGGAAGGAAACGATGTTTGGGCAATTCCTTGGCCCTGTTGTTACGAATTTCTAAGCGTGGTGACGAATCGTCGTATCTGGAAGGAAAACGCCACTAGCCAAGAACAATCATGGCGTCAACTCACCGCTTGGACCTCTTCGCCTTCAGTGCGGTTGATTGGTGAGACCGAGGACTTTACTCAGATACTGGAGAGATTCGTGCTACGTCCTAGAGTGATAGGTGGAGTCGTGCATGATGCCCGAATAGCCGCCATCTGCGTCGCACACGGAGTCGATGCCCTCCTCACCCGCGACCGCGATTTCTCTCTATTCCCAGAACTGCGCACAAGCAACCCAATCCCCGACACCCATCACCAACAGCCGCGTCTGTAACCACTTCCACTCCCCTCATTCCCGCGCAGACCGGCGCTTCAGCGGACGGAATCTCTATCCAGAAGAGTCGTGGGTTTCCCCCGCTCTGCGGGGGAAATGTCCGAAGGACAAAGGGGGCGCGAAGCGAACGCAGGGGGATGCCCGCCCACCATTCGTTATACCCGCGCAGGCGGGTATCCAGAGGGGGGAAGACGAGAGGCGGCAACAGTCCCCTCTCCCTCGATGGGCGAGGGTCAGGGTGAGGGTGAACGGGGTGGACAAATGGGAGGTGTACGGTAAACGACCACCATCACATCCATCGATCACCACTCCAATCAACCCGCCGTACACACTGCAACTGGCTCTGCAACACCCTCTAAAACCGACACTCTCGAACATCCCGAACTAAAGTAAATCCCATGACCATCCGCCTCTCCGCAGTCACGACCGCTCG
>VXTA01000137.1 GCA_009837685.1 Chloroflexota bacterium
CGAAGCCGTCAAATACCACCCCCTCGGCGAACGCGGACTAGCCGCCGGTGTCAGATCAGCGTCATACGGATACGACATGCCCATGTCCGAATACGCGGAACACGCCAACAACGAGACACTTGTCTGCGTCCAACTCGAAGAAGCCGAAGCCGTCAGCAACGTCGACGAGATCGTGCGAGTCCCCGGTGTCGATGTCTTCTTCGTCGGTCCTTCAGACCTCTCACAGTCCCTCGGATACCCCGGACAGCCCGACGCCCCCGAAGTCCGCCAAGCCATGGACACCGTCTTCGCCACCATCGCAACTGCAGGTAAAACATCCGGATCCGCTGGGAACTCCCAAGCCATCC
Organism: Chloroflexota bacterium; assembly: GCA_009837685.1. GTDB lineage: Bacteria > Chloroflexota > Dehalococcoidia > Lucifugimonadales > Lucifugimonadaceae > Bin127. Next base: position 348 of record VXTA01000137.1, read on the forward strand.
AACGCTATCTAGACCAAGGCGTGACCTACCTCTACACTCACCTAACCACCCTCCTCTCCACCGCTACCGAGAAATTCTTCGACGAAGTAGAGCCCTGATAGTGACGTGCAGTCAAGTCACACAGAACATCGGCATAGCAAAGCCGCTCCACATAGGCCCCCGCCTAACGGGATACAGCGTTCCCCTCGTCGAGGTAAGCCGAACCCCTCACGGTAGTCACCGTCACCTCCTGCCGGTAGTCGCCGAGCTCGGCAGCATGCGTCACCGAACGGCACTCGGCTTCTGATACATCATCGCCGCCGTCGAGAGCTTCATACAGGACGCGGCCGTCCATATCGTCTCCGCCGGGCACACTCAAAATGTGGAGGATCGTGGGAGCAACATCTATGTTGCCCGTTGGCGTGTCAATGACAGTTGACCAAAGGAAGCTTGGGCCGCGCGCTATCAGCGTATTCCTCAACTCGTGGCGGCTCATCCCACCATGCGTGCCCACGCCTACCGCGCCTCCTGAGGATGCAGTCTGACCGGGGAAACCAGCGTCGTTAGGTGCGGAACTCCAAGCGAAGGACATAGTGAGATCAGGACTCCTGCGACCGTCGATGTTGCCTACGCTCGCAGGTAGCGTGCCGGGCACGATACCGACGCGTTCCGCAGCCAGCAGAGCACCGCTCCAAGGCTGCTGGGCGAGCCATCTTGCCAACCGCTCAACGGTCACGGGATCGGCTTCGTGCGCATAGAAAAGCACCGCTCCCCCGTTAGACGCGGCCAACACGCCGCCGGGTTGACCGCCGTGGGGAAAGCCAGCCTTGCGCAACTCAGCGTCGATGTCCACGACAGAATCGATGGTCGCGTACCCGTGGTCCGAGACCACTATCACGTCGGTTTCTTTCAATGTGCCACTGTCTTCCAACCATCCAATGATGCGCCCGAACTGCTCATCGGCGGAGGCGAGGGCTCGATTGGAGAGACCGGATCCAACTCCCGCTTTGTGGTTGCTGCTGTCAGGTTCGGAGAACCAGATCAACGCTACCGTCGGTTTGCGTTCAGCCAGCACGTACTCGATCAATACCCGCGCTCCCTGCTCCATCTGAGGAACATTCGGCGACGTGGTGGCTGGCCATGCGCCGAAGCGCTTGATCAGCTTGTCATGCAGACCTCTAGGCAGGCTGAACTCCGGGTGGATCGTGGCACCGCCAAGTGACTCAGCCCGCGAGTTTTGAACGTACGCGTTGCCCGACGTGCCGACACCAAGCGCCACGTATTCTTCACCGTTCTCATGCAGGATGTCCGCCAGAGTTGGCACCAGCAGAACTTCCCCCGTCTCTTCCGCCACCCGAGTGAGCACTGGCTCCATGGCCTCCACGATGTTGTTCGGATCGTAGTCGCGCATTACGACCGTGTTGCCAGCGAGTCCGTGCGCGCCGGGGTGCCGGCCCGTGACAAGACTCGCAACGTTGATCCGAGTCACGGTCGGAAACACCGGATGGTTCCTCGCGAACGTAACGCCTCCAGCGGCGAAGTTGAAAAGATTTGGTGTGAGGTCGGCCCGCACCTGTGAAGGTTGTAGACCGTCGAAGGCAACTATGAGAACCCGTATCACTGATGAAACTGTCCTTTCATTTGAACAGAGACTAACCGAAACGATAGGTTCGGGCGAAACTCAAGGCAATACCGCGCCACTGCCCCTCTGCTAACATTGCCGTCTAATATCGCTCCTTCGCCAAAACACCACACATCAGGAGTTCCTATGGCCCAGAACACAAAGGTCGTTATCGTCGGCGCCGGGCATAACGGACTGGTCGCCGCTGGATACCTCGCACGTGCCGGGCTGAAAGTCACAGTGCGGGAGCGCAGGCACGACGTCGGTGGTGCCGTCGTAAACGAGGAGAGGTTCCCCGGATATCACATCTCGACCTGCTCATACGTCTGCCACATCCTTCAGAAGAAGGTCATCGACGACCTTGAGATGCGCAAGCACGGCTTTCACGTCTACCCGATTGACCCGGGACGCGTCCATCCCTACCCCAACGGAAAGGCGCTCACCTTCTGGCACGACGATGCCAAGACGGTAGAGGACCTTGCTGGACAATCGCCTGAGGACGCCGTCGCCTGGTTTGAATGGGCAAACTTCTGGCACCGTGCCGTACGAATACTCAGCGACTACTACTTAGGCCCCCCTCCCTCGCTCGCCGAACTCGCAGCCAGGTTCCAACAAGAGGGCGAAGAGGAACTCCTAGAGACACTGCTCACCGTCCCGCTAAGGGAACTGGTCGAACGCTATTTCGTATCCGACGAGGTGAAGGCTGCGGTCGCCATCGGCGCATTCGACATGGGCGACATATCCGCACCCGGGAGCGCGTACATATCCGCTCTATACCGCTTCAGCGCCTTCCGCGAAGACACCGAGAACTACGGCATCGTCCGCGGCGGCATGGGCGGAATCACTCAATCACTGGCACGATCCGCCGAGGCATCCGGCGTGTCTATTCGGACGGAAACACCGGTGAAGCGCATTCTCGCCAAGGATGGCAAGGCAACTGGTGTCGAACTCGAAAATGGCGACGTGATCGAAGCCGATATCGTGATCTCCAATGCCGATCCGAAACGCACATACCTCAAGCTCATCGACGAGTCCGACCTTGACAACGATTTCATCGACGAGGTGAAGGCGCTCAAGACGCAGGCGGCGTCTGCCAAGTTCCTGTGCGCTATGAAAGAGCTTCCCGACTTCTCTCGACACCTCGGCTCTGACTTCAACCCGGAGCACTTGGCGATGATGACTCTTAGCCCGTCGATCGACCAGTGTCAGAACGCTTGGAACGACGCGCAGAATGGACGCATAACGGAAACCCCCATCATGCAGCTCCAGACCCCGTCGGTGTATGACAAGACCGTCGCGCCCGAAGGCCACCATGTCCTATCGCTGTGGGTCTACTATCTGCCGCCGCACCTTCCCGACGGACCATGGTCGGACATGCGAGAGCAATACGGCGAGTGGCTTATCGACTACGTGACACAATTCGCACCCAACTTCAGAGATGCCATCATCGACTGGACGCTGCTCACTCCAGAAGACATCGAGGAACGCATCGGACTCACCGACGGCAACATCCGCCACCTCGACATGATCCCGCAACAGATGATGTCCCGCCGTCCCCTGCCCGGATGGTCCGACTATCGTTCACCCATCAAGAACCTCTACCTCTGCGGCGCAGGTGGTCACCCCGGCGGCGAAGTAACCGGCGCTCCCGGCCACAACGCCGCCCATATCGTCCTCGAAGACCTTGCACGTTGAACGCCAACAGCCCCTTACGAACCCCGGTTACCACTCTAGAATCAAGCAGGCCGGAGGTTCGCCTTGGAAAAGCGGTAAAACCAAGGATGCGACTACCACGTGCGACATCGCATCCTAGTCCCTCCGGCCGTGTTGCGGTCTTTTCGTCAAACGATCACCGCTATCCAGAGTATACACGGCACACCAGATAACCCTCCATACAAGCTCGGACGCAACTCCCTGTCTAGAGGGATCATAATTCGGACGCGCTACCCTAATACAGACCTCAGTTCAACTGCATCGACGACCAAAGAGATCGCATTGGTAGTTGGTTTGAACCCATGAACACACACAGCATCTGGCGACCCGACAAAGACGAGGTCGTCGTTGAACACGGCGCAGTCGCTACCGCCCACCCCATCGCCGCTCAGGTCGGCGTCGAGATCCTCAGGAGCGGTGGCAACGCAGTAGACGCCGCCATCGCCACCGGCTTCTGCCTCAACGTAGTCGAACCGGCTAGCTCATCCATCGCTGGTCACGGTCAGATGATCGTCTACATCGCCGCCGAACGACGAACCGTCGCCATCGACTACGGTCATCGCGCACCACAGGCCGCGACGCCCGACACATTCCGCGTCATCGGCCAAGCGGTAGCTGGCAACGGCATATACGAAGTCGAAGACCAAGCCAACGCCATCGGACATCGATCCGTGGGTGTGCCCGGCGTCACGGCAGGCATGTGTCGCGCCCACGAACTGTTCGGATCCCTCCCGCTCGAGCAACTGTTGGAGCCGGCCGTCCACTACGCGCGAGAAGGCTTCGAGGCAGACCCCTCCATCCGTTTGCAGATCGCCAGCAACATGCCGAACCTTGCTCGGTACGAAGAGACCGCGCGCATTTTCCTGTCCGACGGATATCCCCCGCTGCCCGGCGCAAAAGTCGTTCAACGCGACCTCGCCGACACTCTCGAACGGATCGGCAGAGAGGGCAAAAACGCCCTGCACAAAGGCGAGATCGCCGCCGCCATCGACGAGGAGATGCGACGAAACGACGGTCTGTTGAGCTCACAAGACCTCGCCGCATACGAGGCAGATGTGTGCCATCCCGTTAATACCTCTTACAGGGGCTACGAACTGCTCGCCTGCCCCACCACAGCCGGCACGATCACAACGCTCCAGACCCTCAATATCTTGGAGAACTTCGATCTGCGTGAACACGGTTCGCCTGAGCACCTTCACCTCTTCATCGAAGCCGCAAGGCACGCATTCGCCGACCGCTACAGCTTCGTCGGCGACCCAGAGTTCGTCCCGGTACCGTTCGAAGGGCTCCTGTCCAAAGACTACGCCCGAGACATCACCAGCTCCATAGATACCGACACCGCCAAGCTGGAGCACGAACGCGAGCTACAGCCTTGGGTCGCTTATACCGATAATCCTCTCCACGACCCTTGGAGCTACGACCCACAACCTCGGCCCGAACGAGCATTCACAGCGTCCCCGCCGAGCGATGGCGACTGCACAACCCACTTCAGCGTCATCGACAGTGACCGAAACATGGTCGCCTGCACACAGACCGCAGTCGGAGGATTCGGATCCAGTGTCATCGTGCCCGGCACCGGAGTGCTCCTCAGCAACGGCATGGTCGTCTTCAACCCCAAACCCGGCGCGGCGAACTCGATAGCAGGTTTCAAACGAGGCCTCAACAACATGTCACCAGTCCTCGCACTGAAGAACGGCAAGCCCTTCTTCACCGTCGGTGCTCCCGGTGGACGCAGGATCATCTGCCGCATCGCATACGTCATCTCTAACGTCATCGACTTCGGAATGACCATGCAGGAAGCAATCACGGCACCGAGCATCGATGCCGCCGAACGCGAAACCTTCATCGACCACCGAATCGACTCGCAGACAGTCGAAACACTTGCCCGCATGGGCCACAACGTCTCTGTCGTCCCTGAACCCTCCACTGGCGGAGGCTTCTCCCGACCGCGCGGCGTCATGATCGACCCTGGAACCGGCCTCCTATACGCTGGCGTGCACCCCTTCGGTCCCGACGAAGCCCGCGGCTACTAGACAACATCCACGTAGAGCGATCCAAGGCAACCCTGTTCTACCCTTGGAAAAATGGCAACTCTTCGCGGCATCAGTCCTTTCCCTAGACCCACTGGGGTTAACAGCCTACGACATCTCGCTACGTCAGCACTTTGCATCCTGCTCGTCGCCTGTGGAAACTCAACTAGTACCGTTTCCACCTCGAGTACCACATTCACGATAGATGGCGATTCGGAGTGGCAGATCCCGTCTGGTTTTACGGTCATTCCCCCACTTACCCGCGAGCAAACCGATGCGATGCTAGCTAATGATGTAGGACCTCCGCCGGACTTGCCGACATTTTCCATGACACGCGGGTCGGAACCCGATAGGGAGCTGGAGAGCGTAGTCATCATCGTCTATTCGGACGGAGTGTCCGCCAAGGCGGATCCTAAGGAAGTGTTGATGTCTTGGACCAAGGACGGGATCAGGCTCCCCGAGTATGACGCGGTGGTAGTTACAAACCGCGCAGGTCTGCAGATGGCTTCTTGGCGAGGTCAAGCCCAGGCGCACGGCCAGACCCCTCAAGGTCTCGTCGCGGCAGTCATATCCCATCCTGAGACCCAAAGAGTTTGGCGACTCTCGTGCTTTGTAACATCAGAGGAAGTGAGTGACGAGGTCGCTCGAATCTGCGATCAGTTCCAAGCCCAGTTCCGTCCTTTATGACGGTCTTTTGCGTTGCGTGCTCCAAGCCAACATCTACGCTTCGACAAATGCCAATGATCGAGTCGCACCTACTTGTCAACAGGCTCGCCCAAGCATCCATGGCGACAAAAGGCTTGCGATATATCGCTACATCAGCACTTTGCATCTTGCTCGCTACCATCCTGCTGGCATGTACCGCTACAGATGAAGATTCCTCCAGCGACGAACGATTACTCGAACTGGAAGCAACTGTCCAAGCCCTACAAGAGTCGCTACAAACTACTCAAAACGAGAACGTCGAACTCAATCACGAAATCACCACTCTTCAACAGAAACTCGAGGATGCCGAATCCAAATCTGAGGCCAACTTCTCCGATAAGGAGCAATGGTCAAAGAGTGAGGAGTGGTCCGAGAGCAAAGGTGATCGGTTGTCAACGCCTGATGGCACCACCCTAGAAAGAACCGCCAAGCTCGCCGAAGATGCTGGAGGCGTCGTCCACTATATCGAACACCCCGGACGACAAGACCGCACCGTCCTAGTTACCCCTCAGGAATTCGTCGATGGCGAAACCCCACTCATCGTCTCACTTCACGGCTATGGTGGAAACTCCGCCGACCACTCCACTTACTTCCCCCTTCAAGAACGCATCAACACCCACGGCTTCGCCCTCCTCCTGCCCACCGGTTCGCTAGACGCCCAGAGAAACCCCTTTTGGAATCCCACTGATCACTGCTGCGATGGCGGCAAGTCCGGTGAGGACGATGTCGCCTATCTAACCGATCTTGTGACGGAAGCAATGTCGCTGAAAGATTTCGGCCACATCTACTTCTTCGGCTACTCCAACGGCGGCTTCATGGCACACCACATGGCCTGCAAAGGACTCCCCGGTCTCCGCGCCGTCGCCAGCTTGGCAGGCACCAGCTACGTCGAAGACTCCAGCTGCGACGGCGCACCACCTGTATCAGTCCTGCACATCCACGGCACCGCAGACGAAGTAATCCGATTCGACGGAGACGCAACCGATCTAGACGCAAAGAGTGGTGAACAGGCATTCTACGCCAGTGCTACGGACATGGTGACGCGCTGGAGCCAACGCGCCAACTGCGACTGGCCCGAAAACCCCGAACCCTACGCCATACTCGACCTCGATCAATACGCCCCCGGCTCAGAAACCCAAACATTCCGCGTGGAATCGGGCTGCTCCGATGGAATCAGCATCGAGCTTTGGGCCGGCGAAGGCAGCAGCCATTCACTTGGCTATGGCGAAACTTTCCTAGGCGAACTGCTCGAGTGGCTTCTGTCACAGGACTGATCACACCAACGGATTCCCCGCAAACGGACTAAACCCCTGCAAACGGATTGATTACACGCAACCCGTCGTACTCCTGTTCATCGTTCAAATCCTCGGTGTAGACCGCGTCGCATCCCAATGAGCGCGCCGCCGCCAGGATCCCTCCGTCCCAGTAGGAAATTCCGAAGCGTTCACTGATCGTCACCGCGTCATGGAACAAATCGAGCGTCATCTCTTGTATCGGAAAGTCGAGAAGATTTTCAAGAAATTCCAGCGCCTGAACATGTGTCAGGGGACGCGCCCGCGTGGGGCGGGTAGCCTGGTGATAGAACTCCTGCAAAACCTGAACCGACAACGCCAGATCGGACTCCAACATAACTTCACGGGCGCGGCGGCGCTTATCGGCATCCTCATCCTCCAGAGACGAGATCGCGGCATAAAGGAAAACGTTGGTATCCACAAATCTCACGTCCGTCCATCCTCAGTGCCTCCTCCGGCCCTTGCCTCCGCGATTTCAGCGCGTGCCCGCGCTCTGTTGTAGAGCTCATCGCGTGGCAGATTGTCTCGAGGATCTAGCCCCAGCCCCTTCCTGTCGAAATCCTCGAAGAACTCCCTGAGCAACTGTCGGCGAAACTCCACGAGTTCTTGAACATCTCTAATGGGGCGTCTCGCCACTGCCTCCGTATCGCCTTGCAGGAAATCGGCATCCGCCAGTGCCTGGAGGTACTCCCGCACCAGCGCCGACACCGAAGTGTCCAACTCCGCCGCCCGAATCCGAGCCAAACGATGCGTCTCGTCGTCAACCGATACTGTGATGTTTCTCATCTACACAATCTCACATATCCTGTGAATCACAGTCTATAACAAGACATCCTTCATACAGGGAAGAGATAGGATGGGCAACCGTCCCCTTCGCCGAAAGGCGTAAGGGGACGCGGAGCCCAAGAGACCGACACAGGAACGCAGGGGATGCTCGGGGCGGGATGATGTCCGGGATCCAACATTAACGGAGTAATGTCTGAACACTAAAACCAAACACAACGTGAAAGTAATCCTCATCGGCGGATCATCCCACGTCGGCAAATCTACGATCGCCACAGCACTGGCAGCGAAGTTAGGTTGGACACACGTCTCCACCGACAGCCTCGCGCGTCATCCCGGCCGACCCTGGAGGTCAGCACCAGACAAGGTGCCAGACGACGTAGCAGAGCACTACCTCTGTCTCTCAGTTGAGGAGTTGATCGAGGACGTCATCCGCCACTACCGGGTCAACGTCTGGCCGAAAGTCGAGGCGATCATCGCGTCGCACTCCGACAATACATCCATGAACGGAGTAGTCCTAGAGGGATCTGCGTTATGGCCCGAATTTGCGACGAGCCTAGACTTCGACAAGATCGGTGCAGTATGGCTCACCGCCAGCGACGAACTTTTCCGCCAACGAATCCACACGAACAGCCAATACATCTCGAAATCCATTCGCGAACAAACGACGATCGATAAGTTCCTAGAACGCACGATCGCATACAACGCACTGATGGTCGATGCCGTTAACCGCCACGGCTTCACCCTTCTCGATGTCCAGCGATCTGACGCGATGGATATCGCCGAAACGGTTCTGGCAAAACTCGGTTTCGGTAAGCCTTAAGCTCCCTCCCCCGAAATCATCAGTTCATTCTCGATCGCCCCTACCTGATCGATCGCGGACATCATCAGCCAAATAACTTACGAAATCATCCTTCGAGTGCCGCCCATTCTCCCGATTCACGTCGCATAATATCTGGCATCTAAACACATACCGCTCTGAGCCCCATCAGACAACCAAGGAGAAGTTCGGGTAATGGCCAACTATGAGCAACTGAAGCATCGCATCGACAACGGTGAGGTGATCATCTTGGACGGAGCCATCGGTACCGAACTCCAGTCCATGGGCGTGCCCATGCACCCCGCCGCGTGGTGCGGGCCCGGAAACTACACGCACCCGTCCACTGTGCGACAGATGCACGAGCGTTACATTCGGGCAGGTGCCGACGTAATCACAACCAACACCTTCAACACCATCCGTCCCGCGCTTGAGGCCTCAGGCTACCCGAATCTGGTTAGGGAAATAAACATCCGCGCCGTCGACGCCGCAAGGGAAGCACGAGACGGGGTGGACGTCGACAGGTCCGTCTATATCGCCGGATCAATCTCGTGCCGGATCCCCGTTCGAGACCAGAGGACCGGCACACTTCTGGGCGGCACCGGCTTCGGCTATGGTGCCAGCCTCCCTGCCGAGGAGCTACGTGCCTACGCCGATGAGCAAGCCGACATCCTCGCCGAGTCCGGCATCGACCTCTTCATCATGGAGAACATGTGGGCCGACAACGATTCCAGGATGATCGCCGCCGAAGCCGCAAAGGCGACTGGCCTACCCGTCTGGGTCGGTTTCACCGCATCCATAGCGGATGACGGAGAGACGGTCAGAATGAATTTCGGTGACGAGCGCAACGCCTACAGCAGCGGCATGGGAATGCCCCTGTGGACCTCCAGCTGGCGGTCCGTCAACTACGACATGACCCTTGCCGAAGGAGTCAAAGAGGTCGCATCGCTCAATCCTGACGCCATCAGCGTCTTCCACAGCCGGATATCCGAGACCACCGCCGCCCTCCAAGTCGTCCTCGACCAGTGGTCCGGCACCGTCGTCCTCTACCCCGATGCCGGCAGAACCGACTACCTGGAAACCTGGCAAGACAGCAGCACAGCCAACGAAGAGACTGCGGATGAGTTGACACAAGAAGCCGCCAAGTGGACCGAAACAGGAGCCCAAGTCATAGGCACCTGCTGCGGCTTCGGAGCCAACTACACTAAAGCCCTGAGTAGCGCCCTACCCGAACGCGTCAACGGGCGCTGATCGGTCCAGGACAACATAAAGGAACTCACATGGAATCCAGACCGCTCGTCGTAGTGGGTGCGGGGGTATCAGGTACAGCCGCCGCCATCGAAGCGGCCAAAGCTGGTGTTCAAGTCGCCCTCATCGACGAAAACACAGTACCGGCCTCCATGGCTGGACTGAATGTCCCTCTGTTTTTCGGTCAAAAATTCGATAACGCGCTCAGCGACAGAGCGTTAATGATGGAGCGGATGGCTGCGACCAATGAAGCGTTGGACAAGGCTGAAGAAGTTGGAGTAGACATCCAACTAGGTACCTGCGTCTGGGGTGCCTTCCGCAACTCCGAAAACAGTAGACTCCTAGACGGCCCCCAGATCGGACTAGCCGACCACAAACGGTCTTGGATGATGAAGTACGAACGTCTCATCGTCGCCACCGGATCCCGTGATCTGTCCATCGGATTCGCGGGTTGTGATCTCACCGGAGCGATGGGAGCCAATGGTGCCCACTCACTAATGAGTCGGTATAAAGCGCTTTCTGCACAGCGCATGGTGATCTTGGGATCAGGCAACCTCGGCCTCAACACTGCGAAGGTGGCGATCGATAACGGCAGCAACGTTGCCGCCATCGGGGACATTGCACCCTCCGTGTGCGGCGACAAAACGCTTACGACGCTCCTGCAATCCAAAGG
>VXTA01000344.1:0-1200 GCA_009837685.1 Chloroflexota bacterium
CATCAACGCCGTCCCGAAATTCAGAGCATCCACCGGAATGCGCTCGTCCGCACCATGGAAAAGCCCCATAAAGTCCATATTTGCAGGCAAACGCATAGGCGTGAACCCATAAGTGTCGATCCCAAGCTCATGAAACCACTTCGCATCTGTCCCGCCAGCCACCATGTACGGGATCGCCTTCGAACCCGGGTCTGCCCGTTCCAACAGCCCTCCAAGATACGGAATCAGCGACATATCCACCGTCGGAGGCCCCGATTCGTAACGCTCCACCTTAATTTCGGCGTTTTCCCCTACTACCGACATCACCTGCCGCACGATATCCGACTGCGTCGACCCCGGCAACAACCGACAATCCAACAAAACCTGTACCTCCGACGGTACCGCATTCTCCTGAACTCCCCCCTCTATGATCGTCGGAGAAATCGTATCTCTGAACATCGGCTCCAACATCTTACTCGCCTTTTCGCCCATAAAACCGAGCGCAACCCCAGTTGACCTCGGATTCATCGCCATTCTCAACCCAAAAGCCTCACGCCTCGGCAACACCTCGCTCATCGCTTCCAGCATCGCCCGAGTCGCCTCAACCAACCTGAACGGAGGGTGCCGACGCTCCATCCGTCGCAACGCCCGCGCCGCCCGACTCATCGCCGTATCTTTGTGAATCTGCGAGCCATGACCACCTTGACCCACGAATGTGACTCGAATCCGACATATATGCTTCTCCGCCACCATAATCGGGTAAAAACGATGCCCCCGGACGTGCACCGTGAAGCCGCCCAACTCCCCAAAAGCATGCCGGACTCCAGCGAACAACTCCGGATGCTCATGCACCAAAAACGCGGCCCCCTGACGCCCACCAAGCTCCTCATCAGCCACTGCAGCTAGGATAATGTCCCCCGGAGGCGGATTTTCCGAGTATTTCGCACGCAAAACTGTATGAAGCATCATCGTCAACCCGCCCTTCATATCCACCGCTCCGCGCCCCCACACGCAACCGTCCGCGATCTCACCACCGAACGGATCCATGCTCCATCGCTGACCATGAACGCTCACCACATCGGTGTGCCCCTGCAACAGCAACGGCGGCGCATCGCCACGACCCGGTACCCGAGCTACTACATTCAACCGATTCGGCAATCCTGCAGGATGCAATAGACGATTTTCGACACCATGCTCATCCAACAACGACTTCAACCAAAG
>VXTA01000344.1:1210-11071 GCA_009837685.1 Chloroflexota bacterium
CAACCAAAGCGCGAACTCACGCTCGTCGCCAGGTGGATTCGAAGTGTCGAAGCGAATCAGCCGCTGAAGCAGCTCAACCGACGACGGAACCTTGTTTTGCTCCGATCCGGGCATCTTTACGGCAGTTGTAGGTTCAGCTCCAACTCCGCATTGATCGAATCGAACCACTCCATCACCTCAGGATGATACGGAATCCCGTTCTCCGTTCGATCCGTCCGCTCCTCGCTCTCGATCAATCCCGGGTACACCACCCGATCGTGACCCGGCGCCGGCGGTGTCGTGGCAAGACCATCCAAGAACAGGTCCATATCGTCCTTGAACTTGTCAGGATCCGTGAAAGCGTCGATCCGGTACGCCGAGAAGAAGTGCCCGCCGCTTTCCGTAACAAATCCAGGACCATTGCCGGAAAGCGTGCTGGTCATGATGTCAACGATGCAGGCGAGCGCGTAGCCCTTATGCGAACCCATCTCACGCGTCCCGCCGAACGGCAACATGTACCAATGCCTTCGCTCTCCCCGGATGTCCTCCTCCGGCACCTCCTCCTCTTCCATGATCGGAGAACCGTCATCTCTCGCCAACCAACCGGGCAGAATCGGCGCGTTCATCCGCTGCAAAAGACGGATCTTGTTACCCGCGACCTGCGTCGTCGCAGCATCGAAGATGAAGTACGGCTGGTTGCGAGCGGGAACTGCCCATGCCAACGGGTTCGTGCCGAAGCGCGGCTCTGCACCGAAAGTCGGCAACATGGCGAAACCGCCGCCACCGGTCATGCAGACGCCGATCATGTCGTGATCGATAGCCTGCACCGCGTGATAGCCTGCCGCGCCGAGATGACCGGAGTTCATCAGAGTGGCTGCCGCCATGCCGTGCTCTTTCGCCTTCTCAATGACGATATCCATCACCCGCGGCGCTTGGTGCAGACCCAACCCGCCATCACCGTCAAAAGACGCCGTCACGTTCGACTCCCGGATGATCCGCATCTCGGGGTTCGGGTTGATGTTGCCGGCCTGATAGCCCTGCACGTACATCCGCAACATGTTCGACACGCCATGCGTATCCACCCCGTTCAAATCGGCGTACATCAACACGTCGGTCGACAGCTCAGCGTCCGAATCGGACAGTCCCATCGCGCTGAAGATAGCGCAGGTAGCATCGCGCATCCGGTCGGGCATTACGCGGACGGCTTCATCTTCCGGAACGTGAAATCTCTCAAGCATGATTCGGCATCACCTGGGTACTCGATATTGGATTGTCATGCCAGCGGAGTTTGCTGAGCCGTATCGCTGGCGATTGAAGCAATCCTATACCATGCCAGCGGAAGTTCAAGACGATTTGCAACGAACGTCGATGTCGGCGAGACATTGTCTCGCTAGAATCAGATCAACGCCGAAATCGGTTGGGTTTAGGGTCGCCGATTTGGCGACGAGGAAGGGGGTGCTTAAGGAGGCTTGAAAGCACCCCGTCCTCGCGTTCGGCCTGGGTTCACTGGATCGGAACTTTTTCAGGCCGTCTCGACAGCGATGTGTTGGGCGGTCCATGCCGAATGGTCGCCCAGCCGTCGAAAAATGATGCCGCGCTCTGGATTTAGAAGATTTACGCGCGGATATTACTGATTATATTTCACCCTCTCGTCTAGTTACGAATATGACACTCATGTCAGATGTTTGGCGACGATTCAGCGAACTTTTACTGCGTGCGCGAAACGCGAACGGCTACCATTGCTGCTGCTCCCGTTCGATGAACCGTTCGCCTTGTATCGGTTCAGGTGATCCAATGCGATGTTCAGCCGACTCGACAGTATTCGTAGTGTGCTGACCAAACGAAGGCGTCGATACTCTGGTATCTCTGCGCTCGCCAGTTTCTCCAGACTGCCCGCCAACAGGAACGCGTCCTCCTGCATTCCCTCCAAATCGTTCTCATAACGCCCGTTCAGCCTTTCGCCGTGGATCAGGTTGTGACCGTTCTCCATCGCTCCGTTGGTCACGATTTCGACGGGCCGCTCCTCGACCACTGGTGGTTCGTCAACCACGTATTCGGCGATCAGATCAGCGGATTCCATCGACGGGTTGGCCTTAGCTTTGGAAATCAGCTCTTCGACATGGACACTGCTGAGCCTCGAATCGATGAATGGTTGCGCTAACTCTTCCTGTCGCTGATGACCGTCGATGTCTGCTATGCATCGCGCCTCCTTGAACGTCAGCTCACCGCGGTCGACGTGTTCCTGCAGTTTGGGAGAGAGCGTCTTGCGGAGACTCTCGTAATGATGAACGGTTCCGGCGGTGATACCGGTTCGGCGCGCAAGCTCCTGCTGGGTAACGTGGTACTTTTCCCGGTAGTTGATGAACGATTCCGCCATCTTGATGGGCGGCAGAAGCGACGAGAAGTATTCGTCCGCCAAGCGGAATTCTTCTCGTTCTTCATCTGAAACCCCTTGGCGAACTATGCACTCGACGATGTCCTCGCCAGCACGCTGCGCCGCGTCAATCGTGTTGTGTCCGCACAGCAGGTAGAACTTACCTTGTTCGGCGAGGACTACCGGCATTCGTCGTTGACGTCGGCGTCGAGCCCACGCACGATGCGTTCTGTCGTATTCCTGTCGTTCTGGATCTGGAAGGATATTTTCTATCGCGATTCGCATCTCAAACGGCCCCTTTTTCAGCCTCTAGGCTGCATGCAACGTCGTGATAAGTGAGATTCTGCATTCCAAAAAAAACTTTGAAAAGAAACTGTCCTAAGCGTGTCCATAAGGGAAACGGAAGATTCCGACATTCGTGTTGCATTTGGAAAACGACTGCCGTATACTGACTGCTACCAAGAATTCAAACCAGAATTCCAGTTTGAAATCATGGCTTCAGAAACTAACATCGTCCCTCCCTACGTCCCCTATCGCACATTCCGAACTTTTCTGGAATCGCTTGCGATCAGTATGCCAGATAGAATCGACCGTTCCGTTTTCGATTCCAAATTTTCCGGAACTGCGACTTCGCAGATAACCAGCGCGTTGCGAGCGTTAAAACTCGTCGATGCGGACGGGCGGCCGAGCGAGGCGCTTTACCAACTAGCCAGAACCGAAGGCGAACAGCATCACAAGGTTCTGGAACAAGTCCTGAAAAGCTACTACACCCCCGTATTCCGACTCGATTTGGAACATGCCACGAAAGCGCAATTCCGAGAAGCTATGCGGGAATTCGGTTGTACGGAATCGATGCTGATCAAGTGTGAAACGTTCTTCATCCACGCCGCACGACACGCTGGGGTTGCGCTCTCTCCGTATTTGATATCGAACCGCAAATCAGGAGCGCGGTCGCGTTCTACGTTGCGAACCCAGCGCATCGCGACACGCTCGACGAGCGTAGAAGAGACTGGAGAAGCCGAATCAACGACGGATGTCGAATTGGACTCCGCCAGTCTTGCAATGCGAGAATTGGCGTTCAAGGTGCTTGAAAAATATCCCGATTTCGATCCGACGTGGTCTCAGGAGACCCAAGCCAGTTGGATGGAAGGGATGAACAAGCTGCAAGACACCTTCAACATCCGAAACATCCCGGCCGCGAAGGGCTGAACAGCGGCATAGCGTCAGTAAATTCCACGCCTTGTCCCAAGAACATCCTCACCAGACAGACGAAACAACGATCGTGCCAGAGGGTGAAGACAAGCCTTCGGTTTTAGATGGAATCTCGAGAATCCGGACGACGCTGGATGAGCTTGAAGCTCAGATAGCACAGTACCGGAAGTTGCTGGCCGAGGAAGAGGCAACCACAGCGCGATGGGAGGCCGAACCATCAGTTGTCGAAGTGGTAGACGAGGCGCAACTCGGCAACATCGCCGAGGAGATTGCGGCAGATGCTGCCGCCCTATACGATCCCCGTTTCAAGCCCGAAGTCGTCACAACTCAACAAGTCGTGGTTGAGGTCACGCCGACGGCAATCGAGGATGCAAGGCAAGACGAAGAGGCAGTCGAAGAGCGGAAGCATTTGGCGGAGCCGAAGGTCGAACTGCCCACACTGTTTGCGGAGTTGCAGACGCAGCTAGAGATGGGATTGCATCGAAACGCTTCGGTTGCGGTTTTCGTCGATGGCGAAGAATTGCTTTCCTATCTGAGTTCCGAGGATGGCTCTGGAGCGACACCCGAACCGCCACCTCTGTTCCGAGCGTTTTCGTCAGGCAAAGCGATGGCGGCAGCAACGATTTGGCGGCTGTTGGACGCAGGGACCTTGGAAATCGACGCTCCGGTCGCTCGGTATTGGCCGGAATTCGCACAGCGCGGCAAGACTGGCGTCACGCTGCGACATGTTTTGACGCACACGGCTGGCCTACCGCGGGACTTCGGCCGCGGGGATGTGGACTGGGGAGATTGGGGCCGCATGATCGACATTCTCGCCTCGATGCCACTGGAGTACGAACCGGGCAAGGTCATCCACTACCACGCCATCACATTTGGGTTGCTAGTGGCCGAGATTGCGAGTCGGGCAACTGGCGACACGTTCGTCGATTTATTCGAGCGAGAGGTCAAATCTCCCTTGGGGCTATCGGACACTAGTTTCGCGGTTGACTTAGAAGATCGCGAGGCGCGTCTACGCATCCAAAAACTTCACGTCCCTGCAGACTACCACGACAAATATATTCCGCGCAAGATGGACTGGCTGCTCGACAACCAAATCGTCTCGCCCGGCGCAACATGCATAACATCTGCTCGCGACTTGGCAAAGCTCTATTCCACGGTTTGCGCAGGCGGAAGAACCATTGAAGATGAGGTGTGGTTGAGCGAGGAAGCGGCGGGGAACGTATACACGGTTCACGCACATGCCTATGACATCGAGAGCATGATGCCTTTGCGCATCGGCCAGGGCGTTTGGTTTTTCGACGACCAACCAAACCGTATGGCGGCATCGGAAGAATCTCGAACTTTCGGCCACGGCGGAATGGGTACATCGATCGCGTGGGGGGATCCAGACCACAACATCGCTGTGGCCATTGTCACTGATACGATGCAATCGGAAGAGCTGAACGGAAAGAGGTTGAACAGGATTTCGGGGGCGGTGAGAAGGGATTTGGAGTTGCCGCTAGGGGTTGTGGAAGAGATTTGAGGTTGCCGAGGGTTTCTTCAGTTGTCAGAGTATAAGACGCGGTAGTGGGATTGGGCTAGGCCCGAAGGGTATTGGGTCGTGCTGATCAATTCGAGGTGGATGTCTTCGGGGATTTTGCCGAATAAGGGGATACCATCGCCGATCAGGACTGGGAGTGTAGTGATGATGAGGTCTTCAATCAGGCCTTCGTTGAGAAAGGATTGGATAGTTATGCCGCCGTCGATGTAGGCGCGATCCCAGCCTTGTTGGTCAAGGGTTGCGAGGAGGTTGGATGGGGTTTGGTCGGTGATTGTGACTTTGTCGGTCAGGTGCGGAGGGATGTCGGAGGCGCTGAGAGTTCGGGAGAGGACAATTACGGGCTTTGTGTAGGGCCAGTCGCCGGAGGTCAAGTTGAGGACGACTTCGTAGGTTTTTCGACCGAATATGATGCCGTCGACGGAGTCGATGAACTGGGTGTAACCGTGCTCTTCGGTGGTGGTGCCACGATTTTCGAGCCAGTCGATTGTATGGTCTTTTCGGGCGATGTAGCCATCGAGGCTGGTTGCTATAAAGACGTGGCCAGTGGTCACTCAAGTTCGCCCCAACGGACTCCGGTTTTGGTTTCGACCAGAAGTGGGACTTCAAGGTCCATTGCGGCAGGCATCATGTCGTGGGCCAGGGATGTGATTTCTTCGAGTTCGCCAGGCGCTATTTCGAAAATGAGTTCGTCGTGGACTTGAGCCGTCATACGGGATTCGAGCCCACGGTGGTGGATCTCGTCGGCGATATTGATCATTGCGATCTTGATAACATCAGCAGCGGTTCCTTGGATAGGCATGTTCACCGCGACTCGTTCGGCAGCTGCTCGATGCCCTTGGTTCGATGAGCGCAGATCCGGGAGGTATCGCCGTCGACCGTTGAGGGTTTCGGCGTACCCTCGCATCTTAGCGGTCTGTTTCTGGTACT
The DNA here is from genome assembly GCA_009837685.1 of Chloroflexota bacterium. Taxonomy (GTDB): domain Bacteria; phylum Chloroflexota; class Dehalococcoidia; order Lucifugimonadales; family Lucifugimonadaceae; genus Bin127. The sequence continues at coordinate 7,243 of VXTA01000344.1, forward strand.
CGATGAAATCGCGGATGCCGGGGTATTTACCGAAGTAGAGGTCGATAAACTCCCGACCTTGTTGGACAGATAGGTCGGTCTGTCGTGCAACGCCTTGTGGTCCGAGGCCGTAGATGACTCCGAAGTTGAGGATCTTGGCGATGCGTCGTTGCTCGCTGGTGACGTCGTGGACACCATACATTGCTTGTGCGGTGGCATCGTGGATGTCTTCGCCGTTGCGGAAGGACTCCAACAATCCAGGTTCGCTTGACATGTGGGCTAGGATTCGGAGTTCGATCTGCGAGTAGTCGGCGGCGAGGAGCTGCCAACCAGTGTCGTGCATTGTAGAGAATGCGTTGCGGATTTCTCGGCCTAGGGACGTGCGGACAGGTATGTTTTGAACATTCGGGTCGTTTGATGCTAGGCGACCGGTGGCTGAACCGGCTTGGTTGAACGTGGAATGGACGCGTCCGGTGTCCGGATTGACCATCTTGGGCAGTGCGTCGGCATAGGTCGACTTCAGTTTGGCCAGTTCTCGATAGCGCAGGACGGCGTCGATGAGCTGGTAGATGCGATCATCAAGGCCTTTCCGGTTGCGCATCCGGTCGAGAGCGTCGGCGTTCATCGACCAACCAGTCTTAAGTTTCCGAGTCGGGGGTGCACCCCACTCATCGATGAGGATGTTGCCGATCTGTCTATTGGATGCGATGTTGAAATCGCGCCCGCCCACAAGGTTGTTGGCGACCTGCTTGATTTGGGCGATCTCTTCGCCTAGGGCCGCTGAGAACTTTTTGAGGACGTCAGTCTCAACGACCATGCCGGTGCGCTGCATCTCGACGATTACCGGCAGCAGTGGCATCTCGATGGTCTCGAAGACGCCACGGGCATTGTGTCCGTCGAGTTCTGATTCGAAGTGTCGCCACAAACGGTATGTGAAGTCTGCATCCGCAGAGGCGTACGGGCCAGCCAACTCAATATCGACCTCTGACATCGTGATCTGCTTGCGTCCGGTGCCGATGAGGTCGGTTATCGGCGTCATCTCGGCTTGATAGAGTTCGAGTGCGAGGTCTTTCAGTCCGTATCGATTATGACCGCACAGCGATGCGGCGATCATGGTGTCGAACTTTGCGTTATTCACCTCAATGCCAGCATGATTAAGGACCATCATGTCAAAGTTGGCGTTGTGCGCGGCCTTCGGCACTTTTGCGTCGGCGAAGAGCGGAGCGACAGTTTCGAGTGCGCGAGTGCGGTCTATCTGTTCACCGGAACGGTGTCCGATCGGCACGTAATAGCCTTCGCCATCGGAGTTCGAGAAGGACATTCCGACCATCTCGTCCTGCATCGCACGCGTACCGTTGGTCTCGGTGTCGTACGCGAAACCGTCAGCATTGCCGAGACGGTTGACGAGGTCATGGAATTCTTCGTCGGTAGTAACGACGGTGTATTTTCCTAACGGGTCGCCAGATTTCGGTGCGGCTTTGGTGGTGGATGTGGCAGCACCGTTTGCGAAGAGATCGCCTTGTGCGCGTCCTGTGGTAGGGAGCGGAAACACGCCGCGTTCTGCATCCTCAGCAGACGGAATGCTGCGGACTATGGTCTCACCGAAACCGAGGTTAGTCAGGGCGGCAACTACTTCATTACGGTCATAGCCGCCAATGCGACAGTGGTCGAAGTCGATTTCGACGGGGACATCAGTGACGATGGTGGTCAGTTTCAGCCCGTCGTAAGCGATCTTCTTACCGTCTCGAAGACGGTTCATGATGCTCTTGGAGCCACGCAGTTCCTTGGAGGGGATCTCACCAACGGAATCCAGATTTTCGTAGAGATTATCGAAGTGTCCGAAGCGATTGAGCACGGTACGAGCGGCTTTGGGCCCGATCTTGGCAATGCCGGGTATGTTGTCGGACGGATCGCCTTCGAGGGCTTTAATCTCAGCAACAAACTCCGGGCCGAGACCGTCGTAGCGATCCCTGACACCATCGATGTCATAGACCTTGGTATCTCCGAACCCTGAATACATGAGAAGATTGGTCTTGTCGTTCACAAGCTGAAGCTGATCTGCATCGCCGGTGAGGATTAAGGATCGAACGCCCTCCGATTCTGCCTTTCGGACGATGGTTCCCACCACGTCATCGGCCTCGAAACCATCAATAGCGAATACTGGTACTTTCATCGCCGCCAACACGCTCTCCACCATCGGTATCTGGGCGTGAAGCTCAGGATCGATCGGCGGCCGTTGAGCTTTGTACTCGTCGAAGAGCGCGTCGCGGAAAGTAGGCGCGCGGGTGTCAAAGGTTACGGCGATGTGCGTGGGGCTGTATTCGCGGATGGTAGCAATCAGGTTTCGCAAGAAGCCATAAGCGCCATGCGTCTGCTCGCCGGCGCTATTGGTGAGGCCGCCGCCTCGGGAGAGTGCAAACCATGCTCGGAAGACCATAGAGTGGCCGTCGACGACGAGTATGAGAGGATCGCGGTTGAGATTTTCGGTTTGAGTTGTCATGACGGGAGAACTTGAAGCGAATGGAACGGTATTGCTTGCGATTATATGGAAGAGGCGGTTTGGAGTATCGCGTCCACTCTTGCCAGTAAGCTCCCTCAGACGCGCTGGAGTTTAGATCTCATGCCCTTGGGCTTCGGTTACTACCATTTCTAGGACTTCATGTGAGGCAATGGAGCCAATGAATTGGTCTGTTTCGGCTTCGGTTACTGGAAGCACGGTGATGGAATTGTCGATCATTGTCTGTAGCGCGTCCTCGACGTAGTCTTCAGTGGTGGCGGTGGGAGTGTTGTGGCGGAGGGTTTGGGTTAGGGTGGTTGTGTCCCACTCGCTACGTGGTAAGTAACGAAGCATGCTGATGGATACTATGCCGACGAGTTGGCCCTGGTCGACGACTACGTAGTCGTGTTGCTCGGGTAGAAGCCATTGTTCGGTGAAGGTTTTGACGGTGAGGGACGTGTTGGGGTGGGTGCGCGAGCGGTCAAGAACATCTTTGACTTTGATGCCTTCAAGGGCGAATCGGTATAGAGACGGGGGTATGTCTCCTGGGTTTGCGGATGTTCCGGCGGGTTTGATGCGCTTGACGGCGGCGGTGATGCCAACAGGGGTGATGAGGATGTAGGCGAGCATGACGAGGACGAGCAACGAGAAGATGGATTCGTTGATAACGCCAGTTTGGTGGAGGAGTATCAAAAGCGCTATTTCGGCTACTCCTTTTGCCATTAGGCCCGCTGCGGTGGCGAAGGGCGCATCGAGCCTTGCCGCGTAAGCGCCGATAAAGGTTGCGACGAATTTGCCGATGAAGGGAACGAAGATGAGCAGGATGATGGTCAGGATAGGCAGTTCAGTGAACGCTAAGCTGAATTGAAGGCCCGCTGAAGCAAAGAAGAGCGGGATGAAGAAACCTTCGGCGACGCCTTTCATACCAGGCATGATGTCGTGTCGAACCTGGAAGGGGAGGACGGATAGGGCTGCTCCGAAGAGTAGAGCGCCTATGGAGCCATGAAGACCGACCTCTTCGGCACCGAAGACGACGAGGAATAGTCCGCCGAGTAGGAGCCCGAAGGAAAGCTGTGGCACTTGGAGGACGCGGTGGAGCAGAACGATGATCCTAGGGAGGATCAAGGTGGATGCAAACCAGATGATGACGGCGAACCCGATGATGGATCCGAGGATGGTTAGGACGTTGATCGGGTCGAGGGTGTGTCCGTGTCCTCCACCGTAAAAGTGTTCGCTGATTGCGAATCCGAAGACGAATAGTGCGATGAGTTCGGCGATGATGACGGCTGTGAATATCTGGACGCCGACGGGCTCTTTGAGGTTGCCCTCGTCGATGAGAACTTTGGCTACAAG
>VXTA01000083.1:0-7238 GCA_009837685.1 Chloroflexota bacterium
CTTCAAGAAAAACACCGCGCTCTATCGCCGACTTCAAGATTCGGTCAAAATCGGATTGATCTGGAATGGTGACGGAAAGAATGCGGTCGCGGCGCAAGTCATTGCTAGTGATGTAGCGCGGATATCCGCGCTGGTGTTCGAGGAGCCAGATGACTCGGAGTATCAGCTTGATTTCGTCCGGGTCGTCGATGGTTGACAAGACACGGCCGAGAACCGCGTTGGGGACTCGCGTGGTTGCGAAGTCGTCGGCTATAGGGAAGCCTTTGATGCGTTGAGGCGGCATGATGTGCCCCTCAATCCATGCCCGGTTCGGTGGGCGATGAGAAGAGACCCCATTCGTCGCGCACGGCCATCTCGATGTTGGCTGTGGGGCCATGCCGATGTTTGGCGATGATTATCTCGGTGAGGCCGCGTGGATAGACCTGCGTCGGGTTGCGTCGGTTCCACTCTTCTTCCGACATGTTCTTGTCGTCGCGATGGATGAACATAACGACGTCGGCGTCCTGCTCGATGGAGCCTGACTCTCGCAGGTCGGCGAGGCGAGGCTCGTGGGACTTTCGTTGCTCGACGGCTCGGTTTAGCTGCGAACAGGCGAGGACGGGAATGTTGAGATCGCGGGCTATCGCTTTCAGGTAGCGTGAGATTTCGCTGACCTCCTGCACGCGATTGGCTTCGCGCCCACCGGATGACGAGCCGCTGATGAGCTGCATGTAGTCGACGATTAGGAAGTCGAGACCAGCTTGGAGTTTTAACCGTCGTGCTTTGGCGCTGAGAGCGCTCGCAGTCTGGAGCGCGGCATCGTCCACGTAGATGCGCATGTCGCTGAGGTAACCGTAGGCGTCGCTCAAGCGGTCACGCTCGGCGGGAGTCAGGTGGTCGTTGCGGACGTTTTGGATGTTGATGCGGGCATGGGCGGCGGCCATGCGGTGGGCGACTTGGTCGATACCCATCTCCAAGCTGAAGATGCCGACGGTCTTACCGTTTTTCGCGGCGTTGAGTCCGACGTTGAGCGCAAGAGTGGATTTTCCGAAGCCGGGCCGAGCGGCGAGCACGATCATGTCGGAGCGATGGAAGCCGCCGAGAACGTTGTCAAGAGATGCGAATCCGGTGGCGATTGGCTGGTTGGATTCGTCAGTGTCATCGACCGTCGGCGGGTCGAAGAATTCGGTGATTGACCTCGCGTCTCTGATCGGCAGAAAATCGGCCGATTCGTAGGTCTGACCTATCCTGAAGATGATCTCTTCGGCGGACTTGACGGCGCGGTCAACGTCGCGAGTGTTGGAGTAGTTGGAGCCGATCTCGTTTATCTGGATGCCGGCCTGACCGAGTTGCCGGATGACGTATGCGTTGTGGACAAGGTGGGCGTAATCGACGATGTGTACGGAGTGCGGGGTCGCAGCGACTGCGGCGCTGAGGTACGCGTCTCCCCCGACATCCTCAAGGATGTCTTTGGCGATCAACCGGTCTCGAACGGTCTCTTGGTCGATGCCGACCGACTCCATAAAGAGTTCGCGGCACGCAGTGTATATCTCGGCGTTCTGCTCGCCGTAGAAGTGTTCGGGTCTGAGGAATGGTTCGATCCGCAGGATCGCGTCGCCGTCGATCAGGAGTGATCCGATGATCGAGACTTCGGCATCGAGATTTGACGGGGGACTACCGTCTGATGGGAGGGTGGTCGGTTCTTGCATTCGGATCAGTAGCGGGCATGAATCTAACTGACGGGGTATATCGAATCCTAAACTGATTGCGGATGTTTTGAACTAGGATGGGAAGGATTTTTAAAGGATTTGAATGATGGGTGTTTGTTGGGGGGGTGCGGGTATGAACCCCCTGCGTCTCGCTTCGCTTGCCGCGTCCCCCTTTTGCTGACGCAAAAAGGGGAGGGGACTCCCCGCCCTTTTGTCCCACGAAAGGGGCGGTTGTTATGCGGATGTTGTGGTGATGGGTGGGTTTGCGGTTTGGGGTGTTGTTTTTATTTGGAAGCGAATACCTTCTTGTTGGAGGGCTTTGGCGAGTAGTGTTGTTAGGTTTGATGCCCGGGGATTGCCGTCGGTGCCTAACATGCGAACGAGGCTCTTCGGATGGATGCCTGTCAGGTCCGCGAGCTGCTTGTAGCCGATGGAGGTCTTGATGTATAGCCTCAGTGCGGCTTTGCCTTCTTCGAGATCGCCGGAGATTATGGATTCGGCCGCCACTTCCAAGAGACTGATTCCGAAATCGGCATCGGTTTGTGAGCGTGCTCGGATCGTGTCGTAGAAGTTGTCATTCGAGTTTCTCGCTTTTCATTCGCGACTTGGCTCTGACAAGCCTTCTGCGGTAGCGGCGCGGGCTAGCGAGACATCTAGGTTTGCTAGTTGGGCGTTGCGTCGGATTGCGAGTTCTAGGTAGAGGGCGTTGTAGAAGGTTAGGTTGTGGGTCCTAGCGAGAGTCATCGCAACGTCGAGATTGGGTTCCTGATCAGTGTGGATCGGGAGAGTGCTCAGATAGAGCAATCGTTGGGAGATCTGGTTGGATGTTATGCGGGCTCTTCGTTCTGCGATGAGCAAGGCGTTCCGGATCTCCGAATGCCAGAGTTGCGGAACGATGGCATCGGACTCCTCGATGTCTGCAAGCGAAGCAGTTGTATCTGGTTCGACCTCATCCCCGATTAACAATGCGACGATAAGGGACGCATCCAATACGATTGAGCTCAAACTCGGTGCCCTTCATGCCGCCAAGCAAGTATCTCTTCAACAGTTGTCCCAGTCGGCTTCCATGTTGCGCGTTTTTCGAGAAAGCGCTGGACAGCGGCGCGGCGTTGGGCGCGTTCTTGGTCTGCGGCGGGTACTAGGTGGGCGATCTTTTTGCCGTGGCGGGTGATGACGACGGTTTCGCCGGCTTCGACGGTGCGAAGGAGCTCGGCTAGGCGTGCTTTGGCTTCGGTTGCTTGGACTTGGAGCATGGTTAATCCTCTAATAACCAGTTATTTTAACCGTACAGAATGGGGTTTTGGGTGGTATGCCCCCCTGCGTTCGCTGCGCTCCGCGTCCCCTTTTTGCTTCGCAAAAAGGGGAGGGTTCTGGCTTGGGGCCCCTTGGCCGCCCCGGTCACCCTCTCCCTAGCCCTCTCCCATCAAGGGAGAGGGGATATGGGCACCTCCCATGCCCGTCCCCTCTGGATTCCTGCCTTCGCAGGAATGACGTGGGTTATAGACCTCACTCTGCCTCCTGCAAACATTGCTCCAGTAGTTGGAATGTAGCGTCTACGAATGCCCACATGTTGGCTTCGCGGCCGGATTTGCCGGTTTCTAGGGTGATGGATCGCTCGATGGGTCCGGAAACGGCGATGCAGGTGTGGCCTGCGGCGTCGCCGTAGCGGTTGCCGGTCGGGCCGCTCGCGCCTGTCTCGGCGAGGCCCCAGGTGGTGCCCAATGCCTTTCGTACCGATCGGGCGTTGAGTGCGGCGTACCCCTCGGTTGAGGACCTGATACCGGTTAGCGCTTCGTCCGGAACGCCCAGGAATGCCTTGTGAGACGTGCGCGTGTACGTTACTGCGCCGCCGATGAAGTATGCGGAAGCTCCTGGCACTGCCAGAAGACAGGCTGAAATCAATCCGCCGCCTGACGACTCGGAGACGCCGATGGTGTGTCCAGCGTCCTTCAACAGTGTCGCGACGGCTTGTGCTCGATTACCCAGTTCGTTCATGGGACTAACTCCATCTTCCAGATTCATTGCGTTCGTTCGTGAGTTAAAAGATAAACGCGTCTATTGTGTGTCGCCAAGATCGATACGGCGGGTGTGCGGGTCTGGTTGTGTTCGAAATGCAATCCCGATATGACTCAAATAGTGGTAAAGTGTGTGGAAAGTTGACTGGAAATGGTCGATTTGAATGTTTAAACGGTGCTAATCCGTCAAAACACGCCGATAATCGGCGAGGAGGTAGGCATGAACGATGACTATCCGGTGCAGTTCAGCATCGATTATGGAGACGGCACGCGAAATCGGTTGACGACGCTGTTCCGGATCATAATGATCATTCCCATATTTGTGGTGTTGATGGCTGTTACATACAGTTCGGTAGTGATTGCGGCGTTGCTCATGATACTGTTCCGCGAAAAGTATCCGAAGTGGATGTTCGATTTTCAGCTAGAGGCGCTTCGGTTGAACGCTCGGGTCTCTGCCTACTTGTATCTGTTGACAGATACGTATCCGTCAACAGACGAAGAACAGTCGGTGCATCTGGATGTTGCGTATCCGGATACTGGAGCGGATCTGAACCGGTTCATGCCGCTGATCAAGTGGCTGTTGGCGATACCGCACTATATCGTGTTGCTGGTATTGGAAATTATCGCCCTGATAGTCACGATCATTGCGTGGTTCGCGATCATAATCACGGGCAAGTACCCGGAGGGGGTGTTCAACTACGTTGTGGGTGTGTCTCGTTGGACCTATCGAGTAACCGCCTACGCGTTCCTGCTCGCGACGGATCGCTACCCGCCATTCCGCCTTAGCCCGTAATGCGTTCAAGCATTTCCGGTTTCGGCTCTTCCACCGCGCTCCAACTCGGGGCGCGTGTGGATAGCGCGGCGCATGCGGAGGCGTAAGTTGCCGCTTCTTTGGCATCGCCGGTTGCGGCGTATCTGATGAGCATTGCGGCGGCGAAGACGTCGCCGGCACCCGTAGTGTCAGCACCCGCGCCATTGACTCGGTGGGCGAAGGACGGCACTTCTACCGGATCATCCGCGTCGCCGATGTATAAGTCTGCGCCTCTGCTGCCTTTGGTTACGACTAGGTTTGTCGTCGTTTCGCGCCATGCGGCGAGGGTGGCTGGCTCTACCTCGGATTCGGATATCACGCAGATGTCCCAATTGGAGCTCATACCGATGGGTGGCGATTTCGACACTTCTACGATCGAGGGTAGCGGTTGAGTCCATGAGCGTAGCCAGCCTTGTGGGACCACGCATGATAGGCGGGGGTTGAGCCAGTCTAAACAGTCGAGGGGTAGTTCCTGAGTCAGCGGACCCACGAAGAGCATATCTGGGTTCAGCCATGCTTGGGGGATGTGATAGCGGGGGATGTCGTCGGCTCGGTGGTGGAGCACTTGCACGCGGTCGCCGCGTTTGTCGTAACGGTTTTCGAAGGTCGAGGTTTGGTGGGAGGGTACGCGGATAAATCGGCTGGGGGAGTCGATGACGCGTCGAGATGGGTAGTCGTCGGTGCAGGATGTGATGATTGCGGGTTGGATGCCGAGGCGAGCTGCGGTGACAGAAGCGAATGCGACGGCGCCGCCTGGGTGACGAGTTTCGAGGTCGTCAGGTGAGATGTCGAAGGTTACGTGACCGATCGCGAGGAGTTGAGGCGGATTCACAACTGGCGTAACTTGGGGTCCCAGCGATCGCGGAGCCAGTCGCCGAGGAAGTTTAGGGATAGGACGAGTAAGAATATCGCGATGCCGGGCATGGTTGATATCCACCATGCGGTGTCAAGGTAGTCGCGTCCGTCGGAGACCATGTTGCCCCAAGTGGGTGTAGGTTGCGGAATGCCAACGCCGAGGTATGAGAGTGTTGCTTCGGCTAGGACGAGTCCACCAGCACCGAGGGTAGCGAGGACGATGACGGTGCTGCTTACGCCGGGCAGTATGTGCCGCAACGCGATTCTGAAGCCTGAAGCGCCGGCGACGCGGGCTGCGTAGACGTAGTCACGCTCGCGTAGGGATAAGACCTCCCCCCGTACAGGCCGAACGAATCCGACCCAAGATATGAGTACGAGTATCAGGAACATGATCGTGAAAGATGTGCCGAGGACGATCTTGATTACGAGGGCGAGCATGATGAAGGGCAATGCGATCCAAGCGTCGACGAGACGCATGATGATTTCGTCGACGATTCCGCCGATGAATCCGGCGGCGAGCCCGAGGGATGTCCCGATGATCATGCCGCTAGTCATGCCGACTGCGACGACCATCAACGAAGCCCTTCCGCCATATAGGAGGCGGCTCCATAGATCACGTCCAACTTGGTCCGTTCCGAGCCAGAATTCTGGTGTGCCGCCTTCAAGCCATATTGGGGGATTACGAACGCGTGTGAAGTCGGCGTCTCGGATGGGGTCGTGCGGAGCGATTACAGGTGCGAATGCAGCCAACACGAGGAGGAACGCGAACACCACGGTCCAAATAATCGGATAGCGACGCAAAAAGTCATAGACGGCGATTGGCCCACGCAATACGGACCGCACCGGTGCGGGTAACCAAGCGCCTGTTTGAGCATATTCCGGTAGTTGATAGTCAGTGGCCATGAGATTCAGCTCAATCTGATGCGCGGGTCGACAAGGACGTATAGCACGTCGGCGACGAGGTTTGCGGTGATCAATACGACACCTGTAACCAGCGTAGTCCCCACGACGAGGTTCAAATTGTTGTTAACAACGGCTTCGATGGCGAGCAATCCAAGACCGGGCCATGCGAATACAGCTTCGACAACGACGGTTCCAGTTACGAAATTCCAGAGGAGCAATGCCGACACCGTAATTGGAACGATGAGAGAGTTTCGGAGAGCGTGCTTCCAGATGACTTTGGATCCATCGACGCCTTTGGCTCGTGCGAGTTTGATGTATTCGGAGTCGAGGACTTCGAGCATCGAGGACCGCATCAAGCGCATGTAGCCAGCTGCAGCACCCCAAGCCAAGGTCAAAACGGGCAGGATCATCGCTTTAACGGTCGCGAGAGGGTCATCAGACCCTATCGTGCCTATCACGGTCACTGGTACCCATCCGAGATTCACGGCGAATATGAGGATTGCCATAATCCCGACGTAAAAAGCCGGAAGAGTAATACCGAGATTGGCAATCAGACGTACGGCATAGTCGAGTAGCGAGCCGCGTTTGACAGCGGAGATCATGCCGAATGAGAGGCCGAATATAGTGGCCAATATCCAAGCTGAAACTCCGAGTTGGACGGTTGGAGCGATCTTTTCTCGAATTTTAGTAGTTACCGGGAAGCCGTCTGACAGATCGTGTCCGAGATCGCCGCGCAATACGTCGGTTAACCAGAAGAAGTATTGAAGCGGGACGGGTTTGTCGAGGTGTAGTTTTTCGCGCTGGATCTGTAGCGCGCTTTCGGAGATTCCATATCCTCCTTCTGAAACCAGCATCGCCAGTGGGTCACCGACGAGTCGGGACAGCGAAAAGACGATGATGGTGACCAGAAACAGCGCGACTAGCGATGCGAAGATTCTTCTTAAAATGAAGCGCTGCATTTATGGC
>VXTA01000083.1:7248-10989 GCA_009837685.1 Chloroflexota bacterium
CTGCATTATGGCTGGTCAATCACGGTACGTTTAGATGCACTTAAGCAGGGGCGGTCGTTGGACCGCCCCTGCTCGGACGAGCGGAGGTTCGGCTCGTTTCAGCCAGAGTGTTGGGCTCAGTTAGCGAGCCTGACCCACTCTAGGCTGTTCATCCTGCCCAGAACACCTTTGCCTTCCGGCAACATCTGCCACTCAGATATCAACGATGGGTTGTAAAGGGCGGCGACTGGACTCTGGTAGACGCCAACCCACACCATGTAGTCGCGGTTCCAGTCGAACATCTTCGTGACTAGGTCACGGAGTACCTCGATGTCTGATTCTTTGGACATCGCGAGGTAGGTTTCGGCGAAGATGGGTATCTCCATCGCTCGGTTGTACCCGCCGGGCCGTCCAAGCGAAGTTGCGTGGAGGTCGGTGGGCCAGGTAGGCGGAGCGGATGCTGCACCGCCGGAGAAGAATATCTTCTTGTTTGTCCGGTTGACGAGCGAAGGCCGGTACGACGAGTAGTTTTGCTTGTCGAACGTGCTGTTGATGTTGAGGTTGGCGAGCCATTCGATGCCGATGGCTTCTTGGATGGTCTCACCAGACCCGGCTGCCGGACCTGCCCACCACTCGACGTCGAATCCGTCGGACAAACCGACTTCCGCCAGCAGAGCCTGCGCGCCTGCAACGTCGTGCGGGATGTCCCACTCGCTCTTGTAGAACGGGTGGTTAACGTCCCAACCCGGGGCATATGAAACGCGGCCGAAGCCGTCGGTGAGAGCGGTCATCAGCTTCTCGCGGTCGATCGCCATTGCCATTGCGGTTCGCACCTTCTTGGAGCGTTCCATCGAGGCTTCGTCAGCGGGATCTCCAATCCACGGTAGCGAAGTGTCAAGCGGTGGCTTGAACAGCAAGTCGCCCGGTGTGTCGCTCGTGAAAGGTTGACCGTCGATGGCGAGTTTGTCTTCCCAGTAGTTCCCGGAGTAGACATATGACGAGTCTCCCCAGAAGCCTTCGGGGGCTTGCGAGAATCCTTCCTCGAACATCTCTTTCCAGTCGGTGAGCGCGAGTTCGCCGATCTGAGCTTGGCCGGTCTTGAGCATGGACTTGCGGACACTTGCCTCAGTTACCTGCAAGACGTTCGCGGAAGCGACGTAAGGCACCTTGCGCCAGTGGCTGTCGAGAGCGTTGAGGAAGACGCCTTTGTGCTGCGTCCACTCGGTAACCTCGAACGGTCCGGTGCCGATCATCCTGGTGCGCATTCCTTCCGGACCGACTTCGTCGAAGAAGCTCTTAGAGAAGATCGAGATCCCTTCATGGAAGTTGGTCACGTACTGCAGGAGAGTGTGCCCACCGAAAGCGATCCAGTTGAAGCGGACCTTGTAGTCGTCAATGACCTCGACTTCGGACACTAGGTTGGCGAGGTCGCCGCCGGTGTCGTGGATGCTGTCGGGTTGCAGCTTCGGGTTGGCGTCGTTCCAAGAGAACGCAACGTCTGCCGCGGTCATCTCGCCATACCCGCCGTGGAACTGGACACCTTCGCGGAGAGTGAAGTCAGTGTAGGAGATACCGTCTGCGGACATCTCCCAGTCGCTGGCGAGGAGCGATCCCAGAGCGACGGTTCCGTCGTCGGCTCGTACGGCCTCAAGCAGGGTCTCTGTGGCACCGGTTCGTGCGGTTACCGAGCAAGCAGGACAGTAGCGCGGGCTGGAGTTCATGAAGTAGGAGTTGCCGATGGCTGCGATAAGCACGCCTGAAGGTGCAACATCGTCGCCGGCGCCGCGAGATACACCCTCGATATCTACCTTCGCGGCAGGCGCTTCAAGAACGGTCAACTGCGGAGTGGCCGTTATGATGACCTGAACCTCTTTGGCTACTTCCTTGATGACCTCGCGCACGACTTCCTTCTCGACCTCGACCGGAACCTCTTTCACGACTTCGCGCACGACTTCCTTCTCGACCTCAATCGGAACTTCCACCTCGACTTCGCGAATCACTTCCTTCTGAACCTCTACCGGCACCTCAACCTCAACCGTGCGAATGATTTCGGTTTGGACCGTCACCTCAACAATTCTCTCGCTGCCGCAGGCTACGGCCGCCAAACTGGCGGCTCCTAACAGCAGCAGCGCGAAACTTCGGATGCTAAACATCATGACTCCTCCTTTTGAAGTCTGTATGCGTCGCGGTATTTTAGCACTGCAACGTAATCGTGCGCGTACGAATTTCCTGATGGCGAAAACCACTAATCACGCATCCGTAACCTCATACCACGCTGAACGGTAAGCTCTCCAATAGATGGGGCTTTCTAGATCCGATCGCGTTCGTATCATAAACACGTAACCATTCCGTATATCGTCAACCCTCAATGAGCACCGTCTTCTACCGAAAATGGCGTCCGACGCGCTTCAGCGATGTTGTGGGGCAAGAACACATCACCGACACTCTCCGGCGCGCTGTCCTAACGGATCGCGTCGCTCACGCTTACCTCTTCACTGGACCGCGCGGCGTTGGCAAAACCTCTACCGCTCGTATCCTCGCGAAAGCTCTAAACGCTGAACTCGACGAACACGGCGACCCGATACCGGAAACCGAGAACGCAATCGCCATAGATGAGGGGCGATTCATGGACCTCATCGAGATCGACGCCGCTTCTAACCGAGGCGTCGGCGACATTCGAGACCTGCGCGAGCGAGTCCTGCTGCGACCAACCGTCGGACAGTTCAAGGTCTACATCATCGACGAAGTCCACATGCTCACAACCGAGGCCTTTAACGCCCTGTTGAAGACGCTTGAGGAGCCGCCGCCTCAGGTCGTCATGATCTTGGCCACGACTGACATCCATCGGGTGCCAGCGACCATCATCTCCCGATGCCAGCGCTTCGACTTTCGGCGGCTGACCGCTGACGATGTCATCGGGCGTCTCATCCTCATATGCGAGGAAGAGGGGATCGAATGCGAACCTGCCGTCCTCGAACTCGTCGCCCGATCTGCGTGGGGCTCTCTCCGTGACGCCGAAAACCTGCTCGAACAACTCGCCGTCTCATACGGCACCGGGGAAATTACCGAAGCACAAGCCCGCGAACTACTCGGCATCGGCGACACGTCATCGGCCAGAGACCTCGCCAGCGCCATCCTCCGCAAAGATGCCAAGCGGGCACTGGAAATCATCGAGGAAGAAGCATCACGAGGCGCTGAACTCAAAGGACTGCGCGACAGCACCATCTCCGCGCTTCGTGGCGCGTTGCTCGCAAAACATGGCATCGCAAGTATCTACGGCGAACTCGGCGATGCCCCAGACCTCGAACCCGAAGCCATGAACGCATCAACCGACCAGATGCTCCACGCCATCACCATCTTCGGTCGCAACGAGCGCTTCGGCGAAGCATCATCCCCGCTCGCCCTCGAAATCGCTGCACTTCAAGCCGTAGCCGAGCCTCCGAAACCCGAGGCACCACCAGCACCAGCAACCCAGCCCGCTCGCCAAGCAGCTCCGCGTAGCGCACCAGCCGCGCAACGAGCACCACAAACCGAACCAGCGCCTTCCCAACCCGCACCAGCAGACACCTCTGGATCGCCTCGCATCTTGGAAGAGATCGAGAAAGTCGCCGGGACCCAAGTTCGCCGGACCTTCGCAACCGTAAACTTTATCGGTCCCAACAACGGTGTTCTCGTCCTTCAACCCAAATACGCCAATGGCGCGAAACGGCTCCGCGATGCTTGGATGAACGAAGAAATCCGCGCCAAGCTCCGACCGGCGTT
>VXTA01000090.1 GCA_009837685.1 Chloroflexota bacterium
TTTCACCGCATCAACTTCGGCGATCGCGATTGCCGTGGCGTTGACCCTAATTTTTTCCGTGTCTATCTTGGCACAATCCTCTTCAATTGCCACTGGCGTGGTCACCTTAGTCGAGACTGGCGATGATGGTGGTTTGACGGCGTTTTCCATCGTCAGGGGTGACGGCAACATACAACAATTCACGGTTTCATCCGCCAACCCAAACACAGAATACGGGTTAGAAAATCGCGTCGGCGACAGATGGGTGTCGGATCAGGCTTCGAATCCTCAGGAAGCTGCCGATCGCATGCGAGATCAGCAACGTCGACTGGCCCAAATTTCCGTCCAGTCTGACGATGGTGGTGTTGCGATATCCGTCGTGCAAGCAGAATCGACGGACATTGACACCAACTTGGGGTACCTGCTCGCAGTTGCGGCGATAGCATGGATAGCAATAATGGCCTACGTTCTTTATCTAGGTGTCCGGCAACGCACTATCGCAACCGGTATCGCAAACCTGCAGAACCAGACCGACGATAACGAATCCTGATGGAAAACAGCAAATCACAAGGATTGCCGTCCGCATCTGAAAACACTGCCAAGTCGACAGTGTTAATGAGCGGCAAGGCTCGTATAGCTATCGTCGCGTTTCTGTTCCTCGTGGGAGTTGTCTATCTAGCCGTAATCGCATTCAACGAAGCAACCGTCGAATTTTCCAGCGTTGACGACGTGGTACTGCATCAAACCCCGGGTGGCACACAATCCATCGGCGTACTGGGAAAGCTCGTCCCGAATTCGTACATCAAATCGCCAGATGGCATAACAGCGAACTTCCGACTGCGCGACGAAGGCGGTTCGTTGGAACTTCCTGTCGTGTACGCAGGCGAGGTTGGTCAGGTCTTCTTCAACGACCATTCGGAAATCATTCTCAACGGCAGACTAGGAGCCGATGGCGTCCTCGAAGCGGAAATGCTAACTGTACGCTGCCCTTCCAAATATCTGACTGAACAAGAGCAGATGGAACTCGACGGTCAATCGCAACCCCCGCCCTATCAACCTGACTATTTCGACATCGCAGTAGTAGCGTCACAACCGAATGACGAGTTCGTTATCCCCCTCACTGCGACACCTGAAGAGTTAGTAGAGAGAGTACGACCCAGCATAGTGCAAGTCAAGGCACGCTCGGGAGGTGGTTTTTTCGGGCCAACAAGTGCAGGTTCAGGGTTTATCTTTGCGGTTGAGGACACTACCGCGTTTATCGCCACCAATCATCACGTAATCGACGGTAGCGACTCGATAAAAGTCCAGATCGGGGATTCGGGCACTTACGACGCTCTAGTTTTGGGGTGGGACCCCGAAAGAGATGTGGCAGTTCTCTCCATCTGCTGCTCTTCCGCTTTCATCCCTCTCCAGTGGGATGATGCATCTCCTGCTGAAGGAGTGTCAGTGATTGCCACGGGATATCCGAATAGTGACACCGGAAAACTTATTGCGACGATAGGTGAGGTCCGTGCGCCTGATGACCTCAGCATGAAGCACGACTTCGTACCGCATTCCGCGCCTCTCAATCCGGGCAACAGCGGAGGCCCGCTCTTGTCCATGCCGGGAGGAGAAGTCGTCGGCATCAACACGGCGGGAGGGACGGAAACCTTAGTGTTTTACGCCGTGCCCTACCAGGCTATTGAGGCTCAGATGGAACAATGGCGCTCCCAGTTGATTGTTGTTCCCTAGCCAACTCCCAAATCAGATGAACGATAAATGCATGGCAGTGTAACCTACCGCTTGTAGGCGAAGGAAGTGTGCATCAACAGGGGTGAGCATCGAAGGTTCGCTTCAATGGGGCCTAGCGCTTTCCAGACGCGACACGATTACGCTTGCTAGACGACCTTCGCCTACTCTCATTCTGGTGTTGATAGCAGGGATTGTCCGTTAAAAAAGGTTCAAAATAACCAACAAAAAAGGTGGAAATTAACGAACCCTTTGACAAGCAACCTGACGCTTAACTGACTGTCGGCGGCATTACACCCGCATCCGAAGCCGTCGCAAATTCGGGTTAAAAATCCCTATCGAGATCGTCACGAGAATGACGAATCCACAACCGATGATGAGCGAGGCCGACGAGCCTAACGAATCGGCCATTGCGCCGAAAACGAAACCTCCCGCCGGAAATCCGGCCCACGCGAGCTCATAGACCCCCGCCAATCTGCCCCGCACGTTGTCGGTGATCGCCATCTGTAACGAGATGGTACCCAAACCGATGTGTATCGCGTTTATTAGCCCGAACAGCAGAGCAAAAGCGTAACCGAAGTAGAGACTGGCAACTAGTGCGAACACGACCGCGGAAGCGGCGGTGAATATGTTTGTCACGAGCAACGCGTAGCCGGTACGCTTGAAACCACCGGTAAATCCAAGAAGCAAACCTCCGACGAACGCGCCTAGACCTACTGCGGCGAACAGTTGGCTGTATCCACCAGGTCCGACGTTGTAAACCTCCCTTGCGATGGGTGTCAGCAAGTAGATAAAACCACCCATCAACAAAGCGTTTACAAATGTAAATGTCAGGTTGCCGGTGAGAATCGAATTGGTTCGAACCACGGTCGCGATTTCGACAACATCGTGCCAAATCGCTTGATGTGTGGTTGGTATCGATGACGACAAAGGTCGATATGTCGCAACAATAACGAAATTGAGCGCCATCATCCCAGCTATGACAACGTAGGACCAATCGTAGCCCCACCAGTGAACAATGGCACCCCAAAGCAATGGAGCGAGCACGCGGCCCAGATTGAAGAACGAGTTGTCGAAGAATACCGAACGCGCCAAAATGTTTCGCGGCACCATGATTGGCAGTAGCGAGAATCTGGCCGTCCAATCAAGCGCAAGCGCGGCGCCGTGAATGGCACCCGCTACCTGAATATGCCAAGGTTCAACGCGACCCGTCAGCAGAAGAAGCCCTATCATCAACATCGAAGTCGCGGTCATCACCGAGCCGCACATCAGCAAGGTTTTTCTGCTGAATCGATCGGCTAATATGCCGCTCGCTAGCGACATCGATACCGATGCGACAACAACGGCCGCTCCAAGGATAGCGAGCTGTAACGCCGATTGCGTGATATCGAAGATGACGTACGTCTGGGTCACCGTCACCATCTGATTGCCGATGCCCCAAACGACAGTGCCGACGAGGAATTTCCTCAACTCAATAGAGGCCATGGTTCGTCCGAGTCGTGCGACTCCGAGCCTCGTTCTTCCGGGCCTTCGACGAGAAACTGCTGTGCTATCGCGCGCCATGCTTTGTCAATATTGTGGTGCTAAAATTCATTGTGAATTCCGATGAGCGCTAGTCCCGAAATTACGAATATCGCCTATGCGTCACTCGTTGCGTTCTTCCTTGGTGCAATCCCCGCCGCATATCTCGCTTCTCGGCTCCACGGCGTCAATATTTTCGACGTAGGCTCGCGGCAAGCCGGCGCAACGAACGTCTGGAAAAACGTCAGCCGCAAGACTGGTTTCATCGTATTCCTAATTGATGTTCTTAAAGGTGTCATTACAGCACTGCTATCAAGGTACATCTTTGAAGTATCCCTGCTTTGGTGCCTTGTACCGTCGGTTGCGGTGATCCTAGGCCACTGGTTTTCGCCAATGACCAAGTTCAAGGGCGGCGACGGCGTAGCTAGTCTTGGCGGATTGATCGTCGGGCTTTTCCAATGGATTGCGCTACCCGCCAGTTTGGTTGCAATTGCGGTCGGATTGCCGCCTCTACGTTACAAGTTCGCCCACCCTTCATTGCAGGCAGGTGTAACTGGTTGGGGCGTCCTTCTCCTGACGATTGCAGTTGCCGGACCAAGCGATAAACGCGTCGAATACTTGGCACTGTACGTTGGAATCTCCTGCTTAGCTCTCGCAGTCCTTTTAAAAAGCGTAAGGTTTCATCGACGCAACGCACATTTCTTCAACGAAGACGAAGATGATTTGGAATCCAGGGAGATAGAAGAACGCCGAACGGCAGAATCCGAGCGCTAGACCGCTGGCAATGCCAATCGGTCGTCGACCGCCTCTTGCCAGATCCTGATCCGCGCAGTCATGTCTCGAACTCGATCTCGACACTCAGGATCGTCAAACCTGTTGTTCATCTCGAACGGGTCTCTGTTAAGGTCATACAACTCGCATTGATCGCCGGGGCTGAGATTCAGCTTCCAACGATCCGCGGTCACGACTGATCGCCAAGACACCTGTGACATGCGCTCGATATCAGGGTTGCCAAGCGGGACCGTCGGCGAATGCTCGTACCACTGCATAAAAACGTCATCGCACAGATCCGCGCTTCCTTCAAGAACATCAAGCCTGCTCGCGCCTTGCAGATGCGTAGGCATTTCAGACGGTGCAACACCCATGAATTCGAGTAGCGTTGGCACGATGTCGACGTGGCTGATGCTGCCGCCGATCTTCTTCTGTGAACGACTCATCCACGGCACGCGCATCAGCAGTGGCACACCCGCGATCTCCTCGTAAAACGCTCGTTTCGTGCCCAACATTCCGCGGTCTCCGAGACCATCGCCGTGGTCCGATGTAAAGATCACAACAGTTCGGTCAGATTGTCCCGTCTCCTCAAGCGCGTCGAGTATCTTGCCTACCCCGCGATCCATCAGCGTCACGAGACCAAAATACCTTGCCCTAAGTGCTTTCCAATCTTCCAGTGTGCGCAACGGCATGTCCGCTCCACCAGCATCGAGTGAAGGCGAATCGTCACTGTTGACTCGGAAATAATCCGTAGGCTCACCCTCCAAGTGATGTGCCGCGCGACGGCGATGCCACAACGGGGTGTTTTCTTCAGGCATCCGCAGGAACATCGGGCCGACGGGGATGTCCTCCGGAGCGTACGTGTCGTTCAATGGACCGTTGTACGGCGGATGTGGCTCGAAAAACATGGCGCACATGAGCCACGGATCGTCGGTGTTGCTTCGAATGAAGTCCGCCACGTTATCGCCAAGGAACGTCGACATCGTGTGCGCTTCCGGCAACATGCTTCGTTGCTGCTGTGAAAACGCGTATCCGCCATCGGTCCTCAGGTGCGGCTGGTAGCCATGCGATCTCAAAAAATCGAAGTACTCGGAATGTCGGAAGCGATCCTCGCGGCGAGTGTGCGTCCGGTTCGATTCGTGTTCGTCTTCAGTCGCGACCCAATCGTCGAAACCGTGTTGTCTCACCAAGTCATTGCCAAGATGCCATTTTCCGAACTTCGCTGTTCTATATTCGTCTGGCGATAGTATGCCGATCGACGGGGACGAATCAGGCAACGGCACGCTGTTTTTGATCACGCCGGCGGTGTGAGGATACAAGCCGGTCAGCAACGATGCTCTTGCCGGCGAACAAACCGCGACCGTAACGTAGCAGTTTTCGAAGACGAAACTCTCGTCAGCCAGCGCGTTTACGTTTGGCGACTCGATCCAATCGTTGCCGTAACACGCCATCGTGTCGCGACGTTGCTGGTCAGTGCAGATCAGCAGAATATTGGGGCGGTCAGACATTGCGTTTGATTATGCGCCAAACGCGGTCCATTCGGCTCTTATAGAGCACCGATTCGACTGGTCGGGCAAACGCGCGATTTCTAGAGCGCGTAAGACGCCAAAAGATCGGCAGGTGTGCGACGCGGATTTGCTTCAGCTATTTCGTCGACCCGATCCTGGAGTGTTGGGCGCTCCTCTTTGTAGATCAATCCGAGCGGAATGCCAGGCCGATCAAGCAGATCCTCAGCCGACTGTCGGCTCAATGGATCGTGATCTTCTGGAACCTCCCAAGCAATGCCCGGTATTCCTTTGCGGCGATTGCCCTTCAGGATGTCGTACGTATCGTTGTAGGTCGTGCAAGGCGACTGCACGTGCACAATCGAGAAGCCCTTGTGGTTCATCGCATCTTGAATAACGTTCGCAAGATCGCGCGGCTTGCTCGAGTAGTGAGACGCGATGTATGAGACGCCAATCGTCAGATAGTACTTCAGCGGCATCATCTGAGATTCGATCTTGCCGTATGGGGTTGAGCTTGTAGTGACGCCCATCTCGGTCGTCGGAGACGACTGACCTTTGGTGAGACCATATACGCCATTGTCCATGACGACACAGGTTACGTCGACGTTTCGTGCCGCGGCCGGGCCGATGTGCTCGCCTCCGATGGCCAGAAAATCGCCATCGCCTGCAACGACGACAGCCTGCAAATCGGGACGCCCCATCTTGACACCGAATGACAATGGGAGGGTTCGACCGTGGATGCCGTGGAGCCCGAAGGGTTGGTCGCCCTCCATCAAGTGCACCATGTTACCCGAACATCCAATGCCAGCGACGATTACGTAGTTCGATTGGGGGATCTCATGTTCGGCCACATGCCTTTCGAGCGCCCACTCCAGAGCCCGACGTACGCCGAAGTCGCCGCAGCCCGGGCACCAAACGAAGTCGTATTCTGGGTTGCGATTGCTCAAACTAAAACTTTTCCTTTCTCGGTTCTCAACTCGGCGACTCGAGCCGCGATGCGGTCAACCAGAGTCGCCGGTTTGAATGGCAGTCCAGTGTACTGCGTAACTGATTCTGCTCGATAACCGTGTTGGCGAAGCACCGCCGACCATTGTCCCATGTAGTTGAGTTCAGGCACGATAACTATATTCGCCCGTTCCAGCGCCGCCTTCATTTCATCAGGCAACGGGTTAAGCGCCATCGAGTACAACCAACCGACATCAACGCCGTCAGCTTTTAGTCTCTCGTACGCCTCGCGCGCCGGTCCTTTGGAGGAGCCCCACGACATGATCATCGCGGTTGCGCCTTCATCCTCGATCTCGATGTGAGCGTCGTTGAGAAGACCCATCTTCTTGAAGCGTCGCTCTGTCAATCGGATGTGATGACGCGGAAGATGCGTGGTGTCGCCGATTTCATCGTGTTCCGAACCGTTCGCCACATAGGCGCCCGGACCTCCGGGTATGGGCATCGGTGACAAACCGTTTTCGCCCCACGACTCGTAGCGAGCATATCCGTTGCTGCCGTTGTAGACGGAGCGAGTTTCGACATTCACAGCATCGAGGTCAGGCTTTCGGATGTTTTCGCCCTTCTCGGCTTGTCCGAACTCGCTCATCACGATAATCGGGCCTTGATAGCGTTCCGCCCAATTGACCGCTAGCGCTCCCGCCTCGAAACACTCTTCAACTGATCCAGGAGCCAAGATTGGAACTGTCATGTCCCCATGTCCGGGATGGAGACACGTCATCAGATCGCTTTGCTCAGATTTTGTCGGCAAACCCGTCGAAGGTCCGCCACGCTGGACATCCACCACCACGCAAGGAATCTCCGCCATCCAGGCTAATCCTAGTCCCTCACCCATCAACGACAATCCTGGACCCGCGGTCGCGGTCATCGACTTCTTGCCCGCATAGCCAGCACCCACTATTGCGCTGATCGCCTCAATCTCGGAGGAAACTTGGTGCGCAAATCTGCCTTGTCCGACGAGGTTTTGCTCCATCCAGACCAGTATCGTCGTCGCTGGAGATATCGGGTAACCGACGTAGAAGTCTACCCCGGCCGTCACTGCGCCAAGCGCCAAAGCGGCGTTGCCCGTGATCATTATCTGCTCGTAATCCGGTGGGCTCGGAGGAGCCAACGTGCCAACTGAGAACCCGCTGTTCGCTGCAACGTCCGCACCCAATCGAATCGCCTTCTTGTTGGATTCGATGATCTCATCGTCGCCAGGGCGTCCACGAGTGAATCGGGCGGTTATAAATGCGTCGATCTCTTCGAGTGAAAAACCGATGAGGTGCGCGACCGCGCCGATAGTAACCATGTTGGCGGCGCGCGTGTTGCCAGTTGACTTGGCGAGTTCGTCGGCATCGATCCCGAAATACTGCCCGCCTCCAGGTAGCTGAAATTCGCCGGAATTGTAGATTGCTACGCCGTTATCGGAAAGGTCTTCTCGGTGGTTGTTGTACGCGTACTCGTCTAACGAAACTAGCACGTCGACCGAGTCGCCTGAACTCAAGACTGGAGAAGTGGAAATGCGAACCTGCGATGAGGCGGGGCCTCCCATGATTTGCGACGGGAATGTCGAGAATGTCGAGACGTAATATCCAGCGTTTGCCGCCGCCCTAGCCATAGCGTCAGCTGAGGTAACTAGTCCCTGTCCGCCTTCACCGGCGAACCGAATTACGAAGTCCTGGCTATGATTCTCCGACATATTTCGTGAAAACTCACTCCCTATTTGCGCCAAACCAATGCGTCGTACGTCATAAATGTCGCATCGGATTCAAAGCGCGGCTATTCGGGCTCCTTTATCGTAATGATACCCCTTACCCATCTCACAAAAGGTTTGTGTTCTCACCCAATAATCATCTGTCGTTTACAATCCCCTGCCAGAGTATCCAAGACTAGAAATGAACATTCTTAAACCACGAGCGATGAAAACAGTCACGCGTTGGTCCGCTGGCGGAGTCGTGGCGCGCGCGAATGACGAAAATCGTATCGAAATCGCTCTGGTAGGCCGTTTGGGCGACAACCTTTGGGCCCTGCCAAAAGGGACGCCGGATTACGATGAGACGATAGAGGAAACCGCGATCCGTGAGGTGCAGGAAGAGACTGGCTTAGATGTCAAATTGCTCTCCTCCGTGGACGAAACCCGATACTCATTCGTGCGGTCTAAGCACAGCCGGTTAATGAGTGAACGCGATAACCCACGCGCAAACATCAAGGTCAACAAAACCGTCTATTGGTACCTCATGGAAGCATGTGGAGGTGGTTTTGAACACCACGATCATGAGTACGACGTCGCTTGCTGGGTCGACCTCGACAAGGCCCTTAAACAACTCACACACTATAGCGAAGCCAAAGTCGCCAGATCCGCGGCGCGCATCTTTCGCAAATTGAACACCTTTCAAGACACGGTCCGTCTAAAAGGTCGATTGACCACGCTACGTTCCAAACGGATGTCAGACGCTTGGAACGACTACGTATGGCGAACGGATCCTGAACTATCCGAACTCGATGCCGCCGAACCACTGGGTCTTGCGTATGTCGACTTCGAACGGTTCTACCGGGAAGATCTGAAAAAATCCAACCGAAAGTCGTTCAAATTTGCCATCGAAGACCAAAACGGCGTACACATCGGAAACTGCATGTGCTACGACTACAATCGGCGGCGGACGCAAGCGGAATTCGGCATCATGATTGGCGATCCTGAGTATTGGGGTAAGGGCTACGGCTCGGACGCCACGAAAACCCTTCTCTCGCATATCTTCACCAACACCGACATTCGTCGGCTGTATCTTCACACTTTGTCGACGAATCGTCGCGCCCAGCGTTCATTCGAAAACGCGGGCTTCCGCAAATACGATCACATCTGGCGCGAAGGTAAGAGCTTTGTTCAGATGGAGGTACTTGCGCACGATTGGGCACGCGACAACGCGTGAACCAATCTCGCGGATATCATTCAGTCAACATTCCGCAACATCGCACAGCCAAGGAGTAAACACAAGATGCCGAAACTTCTACTGATCACTGGCGGAAGCCACCCCTACGATGAGACGACACCGGTGATGAACGAGTTCCTCGCCGAAGCCGGCCACGATGTCGATGTTTCCGAATCGGCAGCGGAACTCGAAGGTGACCTGTCGGGCTACGATGCCATCGTCCTAAATACCTTGCGCCAACCTGCCACCGAAAACGATCTTTCCGAAGCTCAACGCAATGGTTTGATGGATTACGTCTGGACTGGCGGCGGATTGGTTTCCGTTCATATCTCGGCTGCCTCGTGCCCGGATTGGTCCGAGATGAAGAAGATGACTGGCGGAGGTTGGATACTCGGCGAAAGCTGGCACCCACCATTCGGATGGTTCCAAGTCCATCTGAGCAATAACGCCCACCCGCTCGCTAAAGACATCTCGCCGTTCTGGACCTACGATGAGTGCTACTGCGGTCTTGACATACAACCCGACATCGACGTGTTCATGTACGGTGTCGTCGAGGAAGAGTTGAAGCCGCTCGGATGGTCGTGCAAATACGGGGAAGGCGATGTTGCAAATATCGCCCTTGGACATGCTGGGTCCAGCCAACAGCATCCAGAGTTCCAGCAGTTGATCTTAAACAGCGTCGACTACGTCGTCTGAACGCGGTGTAACCCGATCAATCCTGCTTCGGTGCAGGATTGATCAGATCCATACCGATCGTTTCCGGTACTACGCCGGCGAGCTCTTCGACCGTCCATCGACCTTCCTTGTAGATGGATCGGTGCGACACAGGGTGGTTCATTAAACTGACTCGATTACCGGTGCAATGGAAGATGTTGCCCGACACGCCGTCGGCGGCATCGGTGCAAAGCCAAACAACCATCGGAGCAACTTGGTCCGGCTCGGAGGTGAGAATGCCTTCCTCAGGTGCCGGGAACTGTCCAGCGCGCATCGCGCGGGTCGATTCAGGAACGCTGTCGGTCATGCGCGTGCTGGCACCCGGCGAGATGATATTCGCGGTCACGTTGTATCGCGCAAGCTCTTTCGCGACCACACGCGTGAACCCAGCGATGGCATCCTTCGCGGCTCCGTAGTTCGACTGTCCACCCTGCCCGTACAAGCCTGATACCGACGAGAACGTCACGATTCTCCCGCTCTTCTGCTCCCTGAATATCTCGGAAGCCGGTCTCACCACCGAGTACGTCCCCTTGAGGTGCACGGCGATCACATCGTCCCACTCGGCTTCCGTCATGTTGAAGATCATCCGATCGCGCAGGATCCCCGCAGGAGTAATGACAATGTCGAGACGTCCGAACTCATCAAGTGCCTGCTGAACGATATTTGCTCCGCCTTCTGCCGTCGCAACAGAGTGGTACGAAGCGGTAGCGCGACCGCCCAGTTCGCTGATCTCCTCAACCACCTGGTCGGCAGCTT
>VXTA01000033.1 GCA_009837685.1 Chloroflexota bacterium
TGGTACCACAGCAGGTACCACAACGAAACCCAGTCGTTATATTCGGGCTTTTCGCAACGCCTCAAACCGTCCAACGCCCGCAAGGCTGTTTCGATTTTGTGCGCGACCTCTTGGTCACTGAGCCCGAGCGATAATCGCTCGAGTTCTCTACTGCCCACGTTAGTTATTGCATGGTCGAGGGCAATCGCGCTGGGCGGCTTGACATCTTCATTCGCATGGATTATCTGGAGACCACGCCACTGTGCACGAGAGCTGCTTGAGTTCATCCGATGTTTAGTCATCTCATTGATCCTCAACCCGATGGATTTAGGTCTATAGTTCTAACAATAGAGCACACAAATGGCGGGAGCATCTCCGTCAATTGGATTTATTAGGGAGTTGACGGATTTCAATCGGGAATCCTGGAGAGTCATCCCATCATCTTTTCACCAACCTTTCCACCCGCGTGAAACATCTCCAAGTCGTTGACCTTGTCGGCTATGCGTGATAGGTTCAGGGGTGCGACAACGACTATCCATGCCTGAGTTGAATTCGAGGCACGAGGGTTTTCGGCGCATCATGCGCCCCCTTGATCGGTTCAACGCAGGCGATGGTCGTTGTCGCAGACTGACCGAAACCTACGCCGCAAGGGGGTTCCCAAGTGCGGGAAAACCGATGCACTGTCTCGTCCAACATCAGGAATGTCCTTGCCGTTCTGACCTTAGCGACGGTCATGACCGCGACAGTCGCCCTAGCCTGTACGCAAAATGAAGACATTGGGAGTAACATCCCCGCTCCTGTCATTACCGATCAACTAGCAGCCGGTCTCGCCGCTGATCTAACGCGGATAGCGAGGCCAAGCGTTGCGAGGATCGGGACGAACGGTGGATTTGGTTCGGGTTGGATTTACGAGGTACGGGGCGATACTGCGCTGATACTGACTAATGAGCATGTTGTTGCAGGTAACAGGGGGTCTTCGGTGGAAGTTTCGTTCGACGATGGCAAGCCGACGGTGTCTGGACGGATCATCGACACACATCGCGACTATGACTTGGCAGTGATCGAAGCTTGTTGCCACTCCAACTATCACGCCCTGCCCTTGGCCGAATCGGGAGACATCGAAGTGGGGGCAGATGTCGTCGCGTTCGGTTTCCCGGATCGCGGCGGCGTGACCGAGAGTCTAAGCGTCTCAGTCGGAATCATCTCGACTTACGCCTACAGCGATTCACGCGGAATCTGGGTCGTCCAGACTGATGCGGCTCTAAATCCCGGCAACAGCGGTGGCCCGATACTGAACGGATATGGACGCGTCGTAGGTACGGTATCTTTCGGTGTGACGCGCAGCTCGGATGGCCGCGACCTCGACAATCTGGGTTTCGGGATTGCGCCAAATACGATTGAACAGTTTCTGGGCGGTTCGCCGTCGCTGTCGACTGCGACTCCGACGCCTATTCCTCCTCCGACGAACACACCAGGGCCATCACCTACGCCTACCATCACGCCAACGCCGACGGAGACTCCAACACCAACGAACACGCCGACACCGACTCTGACTCCGACGAATACACCGACACCAACGTCGACCGCAACTCCGACACCGTTTGCCACGTCAACACCGTATCCGACGGAGACTCCGGTGCCGCGTGTCGCTCGGTCGTGGGCCCACCCGGGTGTTTGGGGCGATCGTGAAGCGGCACTAGCGGTATCCCGACAAGTGTTCATGGATATGTGCGATTCAGATGAGCCGTTGGAACGTGGTGCGTATCTAGATGGTGTTGGAAGAGTCCAACTGGTTTCGGTAACAGTGCCCGATGGCTTAACTACAAAATTCGCCACGCTGTATTCAGAGATCCCGTTGTTGGGAATGAGACCCTCTATTGGATCTGATAGTCGGGCTGCCTACACTCATATTCGGGCCTGGTGTATTGTTGTGCCACCTGATATCGAGGTGGGCTTTGGCGGTAAAAGGGCGGCAGAACGACCCTTTTTCACGGCCTCATCTGGGAGAACCCTTTTTTCATGGGAGGAGGGTGATGTCGATGGTTTTTTGTATACGTACATTCGAGCTCGTCGCGTCGAATCGAATGCGGTCGAAGAGGAGACTTCAAGCGAAACAGCGAGCAAGGTTGTAAGGCGGGAAGATGAAGCGCCTGAGACAGAGCGCGTCTACATCTACTATTTGGATAATTTGTCAACAACCGAAGACGTGATGATTGATTACTGGATCGCTGGGCAGGAAGCGAAGATAGCCGAAAATGAAAGGCTACTGCGTGAGATACAGATCAACTGGCTCGACTGGATGGACCGTGTTGACCGTGGTCATCCTGTCTATGAGGTTGAGACCGATGACCTCAGCAGGCAGTGCGAAAGGGCTGCGATTCTGACCGCGGAGCTGGATGCTTTGGAAGCCGTCGAGTACCGCCAATGGTTCGACGTGTGCGAAGAATGAAAGACCCTGCTTCAGCCCAATAGCGTCTGAACGAAGATACCGATCGCGGCCAGCGCCACCAAGGCAACCCCCACCATCAACGACACCATCCACCGCATCAGTCGGCTTTCCAGCTGCCCCATGTGCGATATTATCCGATTCTCCATCTGAAGATATGTTGCATCAATTCTGGTGACTAACGAGGCGGTCACTCCAAAACGTTGACGAAGCCTTCCTGAGTGAAATCTCGATCGGTTGCCAGTACTTCATGGATGTCTTCGTCCCGCATTACAGTCATGCTGATGCAATCGACCATGCTGTACCGTTTGTCGGGGCGGGCGATGTAGAGCCTTAACGCGGCGAGATATTGCTCGCTGGCGATGCTAACGATCCGGTACTTAGAATCTGACAACATCTCCAAGACGAACCGACCGATCAATTGCCGGGTTCGGGGCCTGCTTCTGCTGAAATGCGCGAGTATCTCGTTCAGTACATCGCGAGTAGATAGCAACACCACATTGTCATCGGCCCGGAGGTGACGCATGAGGTCGACGGCTTGCGCCCGCGCATTATCGTTTGGATCGAAAAGCGCTACGAAAAATCCCGTGTCGGCGAAAACTACTCTTGCCACGGATATTTCTGACGTTTCGATAGACCGTAGAGATAATGGTCGATGTTGAGTGAGAGGTCGTGCGGTATGGCGTCTTGTTCGTCTCGAGGCAAACTCTCGTACAGAACCTTCCCAAAACCAGCCAGATCTCCCTAAGTGAATTCGCCATCGCGCACGAACACTTTGTCCGCGTTTGGCACACGTGCTTCGAGAGCATCTAGAGCTTCGATGAGATCATCAGCGGCTTCGTAATCGCCAGAATCGGCATCAATGACCACCCACTGACCGTTCATGGGTTCACCCAACTCGCGCTTGATCCGGTCATGATACATCCGCTCAGCGCGTTCTCTAGCGAGAGTGTACTTGTCCTTTTTAGTCGTCATGATTTGATATTTGGTGTGCACTCATGTCTATGAACAGATCATAGCATTCCCTTCGCGCCACGCTCTTCCCTCCTACCCCTAAATCCCCGATTCAGACAATTTTCTGAACTTGTTTTGAACTTCGTCAAAAACTAATCATGCCGGAGTTTTGCCGCTAAAATGCTGATTTTGTTCTAAATTCCACTTCCAAGCAAACCCCTAAATCCTACGAAAATCACCATCCCTTAAACCACACACGCCGACATCTGCCCCATCATCCTCGCCACATCCCGAATAACACCGTAAATCACCCCAACAGTAAACATGCCGCTGGAGCGGCATCTAGCGGCATGACTCCGGCATGAGTGGCAAGTTCGCGGCAACTTTTCAAGGCTCCATCACCTCGATAAAAATCGCCGATCCGTCTCCGAGAACGGAGATGCTACTCATCTCACCTTCGCCCGAGTAGACCACATCACCCATGCCGGAACGAATAACGTCACCACCAAGATGGAAATCGACGTTTCCGCGCAGAAC
Organism: Chloroflexota bacterium; assembly: GCA_009837685.1. Lineage (GTDB taxonomy): Bacteria > Chloroflexota > Dehalococcoidia > Lucifugimonadales > Lucifugimonadaceae > Bin127. Next base: position 3,917 of record VXTA01000033.1, read on the forward strand.
CACCCACCAAGCCTCCGATTCACCAGACATAGATGCCATCGGGCCGCCCGGCAACACATGCCACATATCGACTCGGTTCCGCTGGTCAAGGATCACAGTTTCCCGCCAATCCTCATCCAAACCGTGACGATTAACCATGTATTCGAGCGGCGTAAAGATACGATTCGGCGGCTCCCAGTGATCTTCCAACGGAATCGTGCGCGCCGGTTCCAAGCCCTTAAGGTCGTGGTTCGATCCTGGTTTGCCAGTCACCATCCTCATGCACATCTCGCCCTTCCAAGCCCGAGGATCGTGGCGATATCCACTAGGAGCGACGATAATGTCCCCGAAATGCGCCTTGAATGGCTCATATTCGCCAACTCGATATCGCATCTCGCCGCCATAAGCCACCCACCACTCGTTAAAGTCATCGTGGAGGTGAGGGTCTCCGGGCGATCCTCCGGGTGAAGAGATAACCGCCATGCGATTTCGAGAGTCCATGACCATGACGCGCGACTTGGTAACCGCCGCGTATCCACCCCCCGACCGTGCTATCTCGTCCAACACCGGTCCCTCCACATCGGGGGCGTCAGGCCGAAGCGAATCGACGATCTCTTCGTACGTCACATGGCGAGCGTTGATCTCAGACATCTCAAATTCCGTTAGATTGTTTGCTTTCGAGTTCAGATCTCAAGATGAAATCTGCACTCGTAGCAGTTTAACAACCGGTCAGCAGGTCTCTGGGTCAGCGACTTCAACGAAGATGCCGGAACCGGGGCCTGTCGCGGTTATCGCGCTGAACTCGCCATCGCTGGAGTAGAGTACACTACCTTTGCTAGCATCTACGACGTCGCCAGCGATCTCGAATCGGACATTGCCCTTCAACACAACCCACCACGACTCACTGTCGCCATTGACGGATTCCGCGGATGCTCCCGGCAACACGTTAAACATCTCGACACGGTTGCGCTGGTCGAGCAGGACGGACTCTTGCCAATTTGCATCCAAACCGTGACGTTCGATCATGTATGGCAACGGGGTCAATATGCGGTTCGGCGGTTCCCAATCGGGATCCAATCGAACGTTTCGCGAAGGTTCGATGCCCTTGATGTCATGGTTCGAACCCGGTTTGGTGCAGACCAACCTCATGCACATATCGCCATACCACGGGAGCGGCGTGTGTCGGTACCCGCACGGCGCAACAGTTATGTCTCCAAAGGTGGCTCGAAACGGCGTGTATTCACCAACGAGGAAACCCATTACTCCACCGAAGGCCATGAACCACTCGTTGAAGTCGGGATGGATATGGGGGTCGCCCGGTGCACCACCGGGAGACGTGATCACCGTGGCGCGGTTACGACTGTCTTTGATGAGGATTCGGTTCGACTTGAATTCCGCGCCGAAATGATTGGAAAATTCTTCTTGTTTGGGGGCATCGCCCGCCGCCGTAATCGACGCTTTTTCGCGAAGGTCTCGGACGATTTCGGCGTAGGAGACGTGGCGTTGATTGACGTCGGACATTTGATGCTTCCCGTTGGACGTGTGCTTGCGGAATTGAAGCCGAGTTTAACACTGCAAGGATGCGCCTTTTGATTGGTGCCGAGAGTGGGATTCGAACCCACACGCCGTTTAACGGGCCGCGGGGTTTAAGCCCGCTGCGTCTACCGTTCCGCCATCTCGGCAGATTCCGCCACCAGCAACATCTGCCACGCTTAAGATTCTAACTACGGAGCTAGACGCAACTCGCGATTCGGCAAAGGAGCAAGAGATTGGCACAAGGCGCTGAGACGACCGTCGGCATTATCGGCGGCACAGGTTTGTACGACCTTGAAGGATTTGCGAATGCCCAATGGGTATCGGTCCAGTCGCCCTTCGGCGAACCGTCAGATGATCTCCTGATCGGATATTTCAAAGGCCAACGCGTTGCGTTTTTGCCTCGTCACGGTCGCGGTCATAGAGTCTCGCCACAGCACCTGAACTACCGCGCCAACATCGACGTCTTGAAGCGCGCCGGGGTCGATCGGATCCTGTCGTTCAGCGCGGTCGGATCGCTAAAGAGGGAGTTGGAACCGGGCATGTTCGTAATCGTCGATCAATACATCGACAAAACGAGCGGACGGGGAAGCTCGTTTTTCGGCAACGGGTTCGTCGCGCATGTCAGCATGGCCGATCCCGTCTGCTCAACGATGTGCGACGCGATCGAAGAGGCGTCAAAGATAGCGGAGATCGATATCGTCCGCGGCGGCACCTACATCGTCATGAACGGTCTCCCCTTCTCCACGCGAGCGGAATCATTCATGCACCGCCAGTGGGACGGCGATCTGATCGGAATGACGAACATGCCAGAAGCCAAACTAGCCCGCGAAGCCGAGATGTCCTACGCAACAGTTGCGATGGTCACCGACTACGACTGCTGGGTCGAGGAGCACGGCGATGTCACGACATCGATGGTGCTTGAATTCCTGCGGCAGAACTCGGAGAACGCGAAAAAACTAGTCGCGACCGCTATCCCGATCATCGGTGAATTACAAGCACCGTTCCCATCGGGTGTCCACACCGCTTTGGAACACGCAATAGCGACCGCGCCTGCGTATCGCGATCCTGAGATGGTCCGCAAACTCGATACTGTTGCAGGACGTGTGCTGAAGAATGAGGGCTGGACGGGCTAAAGCTGCCTCAGCCGCGGATCCAGCCGGTCCCGAATCCAGTCACCGAGGAAGTTCATTGCGAAGACGACGGCGAAGATGGCCAATCCTGGAAATAGCGCCATCCAGTACGAAGTGTTGATGTAGTCGCGGCCTTCAGCGACCATCGAGCCCCATGCGGGACGGGGTTTGGGGATGCCCACGCCTAGGAAACTGAGAGTCGCTTCGGTCAGAATCAGTTGGCCGATCGCGAGGCTCGCGATAACGAGAACAGTGTTGGTAACTCCGGGCAAGACGTGTTTCGTGACAATGCGGTTGGACGATGCCCCTGCAACAATGGCGAGCGCCACGTAATCGGCCGCCTTTAGGCGCAGCGTTTCAGCCCGAACTTGCCGCGCGAAACCGCTCCAACTGAACAAGATAAGCAACGCGATTATCAGCAGCATACTCGACCCGAACACAACCACCGTTGCCAATGCGACGAGTATGAATGGAACACCTAGCGTCAGGTCGACCATCCTCATCAATATCTCGTCGTAGATGCCCCCGAAATATCCAGCGATCAACCCGAGGATGGTCCCGCCGATCGCGCCGCTGATGAGAACAACGGACGCTATTAGCATCGAGTACCGCGCGCCCCAGATGATACGGCTCAATAGGTCTCTGCCGAGTGGGTCGGTCCCTAGCGGATATTCCCACTTCGGCTCTTTGCCGCTGATCGGCGACGCGTCTTCCCAGAACGGCGGACGATCCTGTTCTCGCAGATTTCCGACCAATGGATCGTGCCGTGCCAGCCATGGGGCAAACGCGGCGGCAATAACCAACAGAACGACGATGATCGCAGGCAGTACGGGATAGCGGCGCAATATGTGCCAAGTCGCTCGAAGTGGATTCCTGCGTTCGCGCACAACCATCGGCCGCGTCACCGATTCGATGGAGCTGTCAGATCTCGTAGCCAATTCAACTCTGCCTGATGCGTGGATCAAGAACTCCGTAGAGGATGTCGACCAACAGATTCATCCCGAGATAACCGGCCGTCGCGAACATGACGATTGCGCTGATCACCGGAAAGTCGGTACCGAACACCGACTGCACCGCGAGACGGCCCAATCCCGGCCATCCGAACACAGTTTCAGTAACCACTGCGCCGGTAATCAACGCGGTTAGGAAAACGCCGGCGAACGTCAACGGGACAATGATGGCGTTACGGAATGCGTGCTTCAGTATGACAGTGGTCTGGGAAGCACCTTTGGCCCTTGCAAGTTTCACGAACTCGCTGTCCAAGATCTCCAGCATCGAGGATCTAGTCAACCTCAAAAGTGCTGCGGCCGCGTACCAACCAAGAGTTATCGATGGTAGGACAAGGCTCTTGATATTGCCTTTTTCGCCCGCAGGAAACCAACCGAGTTGCACGGCGAAAATCAAGATGAGCATGATTCCCAACCAGAAACCCGGCATTGCTTGACCAAGCAAAGCGAAGCCACGCGCGAACAGATCCAACAGAGTGCCGCGCCAGATCGCCGAAAAAATGCCCAAAGGGATCCCCATCGCAATCGCAAAAACATACGCGCCAGCTGCCAACTGCAGAGTGTTCGGTATCTTCCGAAGCACTACAGTAGTCGCCGGGATCTGCTCTTTAACCGAGATGTCGAAGTCTAGGAGGATTGCTCCGGACAACCACCTGAAATATTGTTCGTAATAAGGCTTGTCCAAGCCGAACTCGCGGCCCCAAGCTTCCCATTGCTCATCCGTCGTGTATTCGCTCAAGAAGAGGTTACGTACATCTCCGCTCATCCGAGACAAGGCAAACACAAGAACACTGGCGAGCAGAAGGACGACAACCGCTGCCAAAAGTCTACGAGCAATGAGCCTTCTCAATTCACTAACTCAACAAATTTCGGTACAGATAACAACCACACGAGGTGACGTGTCCGGATTTCGCCGGACAACGCCGCCCCGTGTGTGATTCACGCGACTAGTGCGAATCCCGATTGCCTCACGGACCGCTCATGACTACCGTTTCCGGCGCCACGAATTCCGGCCCCGTGTTCATATACGGGTTGTACTCGATGATCTCAGGCCGTAACACGACCGATGTAGGCAGCGTGCTCACCGAGGCCACTAGGTTCCAGTTGTTGACGTATGACCACCACTCAATCGTGTTCTGTACACGTTCCTCGTAAGTGGTCGCCGCCAGATCCAAATTGCGTTCCGAGATCGCAGTAATCTCGTTGGGCAACTCGATACCGTAGTTGAAACCACTTGAAGGTCTGTACGCGCCGGCAAAGAACGCGTCAGGCACGGCATTGGTGCCTGCCTGGATCATCCACGGTATCTGCTTTTGCCTGTTGACCAACCTAGGTCGTGCCGCACCATAGTCAGTCGCATCCACGGTTACCTCACAACCGAGTTCTCGCCAGAACTGTGCAACGGCGCCGCCGACTTCAGCGTCCCATTCCTTGCCGGGAGCAACGTGGTACTTGAACGGGAAGCAGTTCGGGAAACCGGCCTCGCCCAGCAGTGCGCTAGCCTGGTCTCGGTCATACGGCACATCAAACGCGTCGATCCAGTGCGGGTCGCCGGGGAACGAGTTGATCGCGTTCGTCAACGGCCTACCAACACCGGATTGGATCTCGTCGACGATTGTCTGCCTGTCGATCCCCAATCTCAGAGCGCGGCGAACCTTGTTGGCGCGTTCCATAGACGCATCATCGTCAGGGTCGCCGATCCAGGGGTGCTCGTCATCTGGCAAGAACCCCTCGCGAGTCCGATAGATGTTCTCGCCGTTCTGATCCGTCTGCGCCCAGTAGTTGCCGGCGAACATCACCACTTGGTTGATGGGAGGCCCGACGACCTGAGGTCTAGCACCTTCGATGTTGTTGGTTGTATTCTTGATCAGCTTCAACGGAACTCTAGCCACGTGAATCAGACCAGTCTGCAACGCGGCTATCCGCGCCAGCGGTTCAGGCATCAGGATCACCTCGTACGAAGCAACACTTGGTTGCTGACGATAGTGTCCTTCAACCGGTTCTGCCCTGACGTTACTGTCGGTGACCCACTCGGTGATGCGGAATGTCCCGGTTCCAACTGGTGTCAAGTTGGCCGCTTCTTCACCCATCTCGTCGTAGAGACGCTTCGGCACGATGACAGGCGCACCCAATGTGGTATTGGAGATGATGTGGTACCAACGCGGGTCAAGCATGTTGTCTCGGATATTCATCCGGACGGTTCTGTCGTCGATCGCTTCAAAGCCAGTTACGAACCTCTGGACACCTTGCGCCCTTTGGTTGATGCTACCTTCGCGTAAGGCATCGTCGAAACTCCACTGAACATCGTACGCTGAGACTTCACCCCAGTCGTTTCCGTTCCAGTCTGTGTGGAACTTGACACCGTCGCGGACCTTGAACGTTACTGCGCTAGTGTCGTCAGCAACTTCCCAAGATTCGACTACGCCTTCCGTGTAAGTCGACGCGTCGAGGTTTAACTTCGGTGGTGCCGAGTGCTGCGCCCACATCAATGGCTCGAAAAAGCCCCAGAAGATGAGCAGCTGCATGTTCCCCGTGCCTTGCTTGCTCGGCAGGAACACCGGCGGATCGACGAGGATTTCTCCAAGTCGCAGATTGCCGTTGAAAGCTTTCGGCTCCATCATCATCGCTGGCTCAGGCGTTGCCGTCACAACCACCTGAACTTCCTTTTCAACCTCTTTGATGACCTCGACCTCTTTCTCGACCTCAACCTCAACTTCTTTCTCCACTACTACTGTCTGGACGACCGTCTCACCAGCGACCTCCACCTCTTTCTCGACAACCACAGTTTGGATCACTGTCTGCCCTGCGACTTGGACTTCTTTCTCGACCACCACGGTCTGAACAACCGTCTCACCCGCGACTTGGACTTCCTTCTCGACCACCACGGTCTGAATGACAGTCTGGCCTTCGACCTGCACCTCCTTTTCAACGACGACAGTTTGGATGACGGTCTCACCTGGTACGGATTTTTCGACTACGACGGTTTGGATAACGGTCTCAGTTCCTCCGCAGGCGATGGAAATTGCCATCACCGTTGCCAAGACTGTCAACCCAACCGCAATCCACGACCTTCTTGCCGAAAAGACACTATGTATCGCTTTTCGCATATCAACACCTCAGATTCTGAATGTGATTCGTCTTTCGCACAGGAGTTGGTTGCGATTCGAGCGTAAAAACGCGC
>VXTA01000159.1:0-990 GCA_009837685.1 Chloroflexota bacterium
CCGGGGCGTTGGAAGGCTTGAGGCAGGACGCTTACGAAGTGCAGCGCCTATTCGTTGTTGTGCAAGTCGCAGGCGAACTGCAGGGCAAGAACGATGAACTCGAGCGCGTGTTGGACGACCTGCAAAACGCACAGGATCAGATCATCACACAGGGCAAGTTGGCGGCACTCGGCGAACTAACAGCCGGAGTCGCACATGAAATACGGAATCCGCTCAACTTCGTCAACAACTTTTCCGAGGCCTCAGGGGAATTGCTTGAAGAACTAAACGAGATCCTAGATGAAGTAGCTGAAGATATTGACGATGAGCAGATGGGATACATTCAAGAGGTTACCGGCGACATTGCCGGCAACATGGTCCGAATCAAGTCGCACGGCGAACGCGCCAACCGCATTGTGCACGGCATGTTGGCGATGGGGCGCGAATCCACAGAACTTCAGCAAACCGACCTCAATGCGCTCATCGAAGAGTACACCCAACTCGCATACCATAGCGGACGCGCTACTGATCCGGATATGAACCTCGAAATCAAGGCGGACTTCGATCCTGAGGTTCCGCCAATACAGGCTGTTTCCCAGGATCTCGGACGAGTGTTCCTAAACTTAGTCACCAACTCATGGCACGCAACGGAAGACAAACGCGACGCGCTCAGAGAGCAAGATCCCGAAGCGGCCAAGACATACTTACCAGGGCTATTCACTTCTACTCGTTTGCTAGGTGAAGACATTGAGATCCGCTTCCGCGACAATGGCACGGGAATGCCTCAAGATGTTGTCGACAAGATATTCAATCCCTTCTTCACCACCAAGGCGACCAGCCGGGGGACTGGACTGGGACTCTCACTAGTGATGGACATAATTCGCAGCCACGGCGGAACTATCGAGGTAGAAACAGAGCCCGGGGAATTCACCGAATTCATCATCCGCCTACCAAAGCACAATCCCGCATCCGGCGTCCCAGCAACAAGCACCTAATCGGCGATCATGAGTT
>VXTA01000159.1:1000-1779 GCA_009837685.1 Chloroflexota bacterium
CATGAGTTTTCCGGCGAACGCAGGAATAATGCGGGTTTTGCAAAAATCCCCGACCAGGAGAAGGATGAGTTCCCTACTTCTCCTCATAGGTTTCAGGCATTAGGACGAATTCGGGATAGGCTTCGATGCCGAGTTCGCCTGCGTCTTGGCCTAGCTCTTCAACGTCGCGAGTCACGCGTATGCCGAGTGGACTGAGCGCGAGTACTTTCCAGAGGAGCCACGAGAGGACGAAAACGAAAACGCCCACGGCTAGGACACCTACTATCTGAGCGATGAAATCGCCACCTGCTGCTATGCAGACAGCGAGTGTGCCCCAGACACCGGCGATCAAGTGTGCGGGTATGGCTCCGACTACGTCGTCCAGCTTAAGTTTTTCTAGCAATCTCATTCCTGCCGAACAGAGGATCCCACCTATGGCGCCGATGATGACGGCCCAGTAGTGATCGGTGACGTCCGGACCGGCGGTTATCGAGACCAGTCCGGCGATCGCGCCATTCAAGCCGACGATGAGGTCCACGCGCCCGAATATGAATCTGGAGAAGGCCAATGAGACGATGACCCCTGCGGCGGCAGCCAAGTTGGTGTTGACCAAGATGTTGCTCATGGCTACAGCGTCGGCAGCGGAACCGAGTTTCAGCTGGGAGCCTCCGTTGAATCCGAACCAGCCTAACCAGAGAATGAAGACGCCCAAGGTGACGACTAGGACATTTGAGGGAGGAGTAGGTCTGACATCTCCGTTGGCGCGGAACTTTCCGAGGCGGGGCCCGGCGATCATGCCG
>VXTA01000159.1:1789-10621 GCA_009837685.1 Chloroflexota bacterium
CCACCCGTGCTGTGGACGATGGTTGAACCCGCAAAGTCTTCAAATCCCATCTGATACAACCAACCTTCGCCCCATGTCCACGCTCCGACGATGGGATAGATGATCGCTGTCAGAGCCAATGTGAAGATGAAGAACGGCCACATTCTGACACGCTCTGCCAGGGCTCCCGAAACGATCGAGGCTGTGGTCGCCACGAATACCATCTGGAAGAACCAGTCGGACATTGTGGCGTAGCCTTGATCGACTACACCTCCCAACGCTCCTTCCTCCCCATCGAGCAGTGCCAACTCGTCGGAGGAAGGGCCATACATCAACTTGAATGAACCGATGAAGTCTCCAACATCGACGTACATGAGGTTGTATCCGATGAAGAAGAATGCGAGACCAGCGATGGAGTATAGCCCGATGTTTTTAAGGCAGATCATTGAAGCGTTCTTGGTTCTAACAGAGCCAGATTCGAGCATGGTGAAGCCCGCGCACATCCACATCACTAGCACACCCCAAACCAAGAACGAGAATGTGTTGAAAACGAATGCTATTTCTTCGGCGCTCTCTGCGAAATCCACCGACGGTTGCCCCAACAAAAATGCCGGGACTACAAGTAATCCACCCACTGAGACGACTGGAATCCGTTTGATCGATCTTCCAAGACCATTGATCGATGCAACCAAAAGATCTTTGGTTTTGCTACTTAATCCGCGTACATCACCGGAATACATGCCAACCAGACCTCCAATGACAGTCGTTCGATGCGCCCCTGATCGTAGGTAGCGTGCTTTTAGAGCAAGTCTCTACAGTATTGCAGAAGCGTATCGAATTCGCTGGTGATTACACGCTAGTGACTACGCCATATCGTCGTTATAACTGTCGTAATCTCGGGTCCCAGCGATCTCTAAGCCAATCACCAATGAAGTTGACTGACATCACGATGAGCAAGATAGCCAACCCAGGAAATACAGCCATCCACCAAGCAGTGTTTAGGTACTGCCGAGCGTCAGAGACCATGTTTCCCCACGTGGGGATGTTGGATGGGACACCAGCACCCAGGAAGGAAAGGCCGGCTTCTGTGAGGATCAGTCCGCCAACGCGGAGAGTGATCAGTACGACGACGGTGTTGATCAATCCAGGTGTCAGATGCCGCCACATGATGCGGAAGTCGGAACCGCCGGCGACGCGTGAATAAGCGACGTAGTCGCGGGTCTTGAGGGTTAGGACCTCGGCGCGCACGTTCCTCACTACACCCGCCCATGTGGCAAGTATCAGCAGAATCAACAAAACCTGCACGCTCTGACCGAACACGATGGCGGCCAAGATGGCGATCAACAGGAATGGCAAGGCGTTCCAGACGTCCACCAACCGCATCATCAACTCGTCGAACAGCTTGCCGTAAAAGCCCGAAACCATGCCTATTGTCGCACCTACTGCGACGCCCACTACAAGAGATATGCCTGCAACTGCGAGCGATATTCGGGCACCGTACATGATGCGAGTGAGGATGTCACGGCCCAGGTGATCGGCACCTAGGATGAAGCGATCTGTGAGACGCTCGTTTTCCTCGTAGTACTCCGTGTACCAAATCGGAGGGGCCTGGCGGGCCCGCAAGTTTTGTTCGTCTTGTCCGAACGGTGCTAGCCACGGCGCAGAGAGTGCCATGAATATGAGCAAAGCGACGACGAGCATAGGAATGACAGGCCATCGACGCAGGACATACCAGAGCTTGCTGCCAAAGCTACGTTCATCCGACGTTGTCGGCGATTGAGCGGCGCTGTTGAGGCTGGCAGTGTCAGTAGTCATCTTCAGTCGTATCTGATCCTGGGGTCGATCACCAGATAAAGCATGTCAGCTAGGAAGCTGCCGGCGACGTAGAGGATCGCAAACATGAATATGACGCCGGTAAGCAATGGAAAGTCGTTATTGTGGATCGAATCGACAGCCAACCTGCCGACACCAGGCCAGGCGAAGACGGACTCCACGATTACGGAACCTTCAAGGAAGCCGATGAGTATTAATGCCGATACAGTGATGGGCGGGATGAGTGCGTTCCTGAAGGCATGCTTCCAGATGACGGTATTTACCTCTACGCCCTTCGCGCGTGCCAGTTTTACAAACTCCGAGTCGAGCACTTCGAGCATCGAGGAACGGGTCAGGCGGAGGTAGCTGGCGGCTGGGAGTAGGCCGAGGGTAAGAGTAGGCAGTGCCAAAGCTTTGACTTGGTGAGGCCAAAACGTTTCGTCAACAGGTCGGCCGCCAGGTGGGAGCCAGTCAAGCGTGACAGCGAAGATTAGGATGCCCACGATGCCCATGAAGAAGGCGGGGGTAGCCTGACCCAACAGTGCGAAAGTGCGACCAAAGTAGTCCCAAATCGTTCCTCGGGCAATGGCGGATAGGACGCCTAGGGGGATGCCGATCAGAGTCGCTAGGACGAAGGCAGCTACACCGAGTTGGATAGTGGCACCGAGTTTCTCGAATACGACCGTGCGAACATCGCGTTCGGCGAGGAGGGTTTGCCCGAAGTCGCCGGTAATGACGCGACCCAACCAGATAAAGTATTGAACGATTAGTGGTCTATCTAGAGCCAATTTCTCGGATAAGGCGGCAATCTGTTCCTCGCTCATGCCGTAACCACCGGGCTTGGCATAAAGGAGCAGAGGGTCGCCGGCCATTCGGGATAATACGAAAACTATGAGCGTCGCTGCTACGAGCGACATGATTGCAAAAACGAATCGCTGGGCTAGGAATTTCTTCATTTGATTACGCGTCGATCATCGAGTCTCATCGGATCCCATTTCAGGGATCGGCACCAAGACGATGATACGGGACGCTGTGAAGATCGGCCCAACGCCGGGCGAAACTACTTCGCCCGGCGTTGGAACCTGGGTTGCTTTAGCGTTGGACGAGTTTGATGTTCTCGAACTCGTTGGAGCCAGCAAAGGCGGACGACGTGCCTACCCAATCTGCAATGGAGTTGGGGTTGTAGACGGTCAATACCGGGACCTGAACGGTGCCGGCGAAGATCATCTGGTCGTAGAGGTAGTCGACTAGCTCGGTGTTCAAACGGATGCGCTCAACCGGATCGCCTTCGACTGCGACTGCCTTAAAGGTGTCAGCGATCTGGGGGATCTCGATACCGCAACCGAAGCCGCCACGGGTGAAGCTGGTCTCAGTGAGGCCGTGGGGCCAGTCGAACGGAATGGCCGTGGAACCTTCGTCACAGTCACCTGCGTACGGGATGGTGTTGGTTCGACCGACCAAGCTCGGGCGGATGATCGAGTACGCTGACTTGAAGACCTGCAGATCCATCTCGGGCCACAGCTCTTTCCACATGCCGGCGATGGCGTCGTTCAACTCGGCGTTGGTTCCGCTAGAACCGCCGAGTTCGCCACCGGTCCAGATACCGATCGGGAACTTACCGGTCGGCCAGGCAGTGCCAGCCATGTGCTCAATAGCCTCATCTGGGTTGTACGGGATCAACCACTCGTCTTTGAAGTAGCTTGCGGTGGTGTCGACGTATTCGATGGAGCCGACTGTGCCGAAGCCATCGAGAATGGTCTCGACGAGGAGTTCGCGGTCGATGGCTTTCGCCAACGCCCAGCGGACTTCTCGAGCTTCTTCCATGTCACCAGGTTGCTTTCCTTCAATGTTGCAGCCTACCCATGGAAGGTCGTGGACACAGTATCCGGAACCGGTGCGGTCCAGAGGCTCGCCGGTGCGAGCATGGTTCTCCTCCCAGTAGTTCCCGGAGAAGATGACTTGGTGCACGCGGCCGGAGCGGGTGATGCTCTCGGCCCTGAAGCCGCTCTCGACTAGAGGTCGGATGTCCTTGAGCGGTACGGCGTCTGCTATGTCGACGTCGCCAGTGCGGAGGAATGCGACACGGGTTGAGGGTTCGGGGACCTCGGTGAAGCGAAGGGTCTGGATCTCGGGGTTCGCAAACCAGTGGTCGTAGTCGACCACTGATAGAACCGCTCGGTCGTCCTGGACCCACTCAACGACCTCGAATGGGCCAGTGGAGACGATGTTCTCTCGGAGCCAGTCCACGCCGTTCTGGTCGTAGGCAGCTTTGGAGAAGAAAGCCGTGCCTTGTGCCTGTTCGTTCAGGAAGTTACCGTTCCAGCGGGGATCGAAACCGCCGTCGGTGAAGTTGAATCGAACGGTGTTGTCATCAACCTTCTCGGTTTCGTCGAAGATTGCTGCGAAATCACCGGCCTGACCGTGGATGCTGGTTGGGTTTGTGTTGGCGTTGCCGTCGTTCATGGTGAATACGACATCGTCAGCGGTGAAAGCACCGTAGCCGTCGTGGAAGACGACATCTTCGCGGAGATTGACGATGGCGTGCGAAAGATCGGCTGCGAGCTCCCAGTCGGTTGCTAGCTTGCCGATGGTTCGACCATCGTCGTCGACTGCGAACAGTCCTTCGCCGACACCCCAGTACTGCATCGCCTCGACCGGAGCCTGAGCGCTACCAAGACCAACGCCGGGAGCGATGTTGAACACTGCGACACTTATCTCACCGTACTCGTTCTTTGGTTGTGGTGCAGGCTCAAGCTGTGCGATCGGCAACGGAGTAGCCGTCGGAATCGGAGTAGCGGTAGCTATTTCGACGATGGTTCGAGTGACCTCGACTTCACGAACAACTTCCTTCTCAACCTCTACCGGTACTTCGACCTGGACTTCGCGTACGACTTCCTTTTCGACTTCTACCGGTACTTCGACCTCGACAGTCTGAATGACGGCGCGTTCAACGGTGACCTCTACGATCTTCTCCGTGGTACACGCGAATGCGGCAAAAGCAAGCAATGCTGCTAACGCCGCTAGAGTAAATCTCTTTGAGACCATTGTCCCTCCTATGTGCGTTTACGTAATTCGCAACTTTCTATTGTATTTATGAAAATAAACCCGAAATAAAGCGCGAAAACGCGCCATATGCGACGAATTATGTCGAAAATCGACGAAATGTAACGCAATCTAGACGTTAAAACATCCGGATTGGTTGAATGCGGCTGATTTGCCGCTTTAGCGTGCCTATGGTGCCTAGCGTGGTTTGACTACCACGTGGCGCTCTGATCCCTGGCCTTCGCTCTCTGTAACGACTTCCGGATTGTCCGACAAAGCGATGTGGACAATGCGTCGCTCTTCAGGGGTCATAGGGTCGAGCGAGCGAGCTCTGCCACGCGATGCGGCCCGGGCCGCGCTCTCGGCTATGGTGTGGAGTTTTTGGGTTCGTCGGAGTTGATAGCGCTCGACATCGATGATGATGTTAGCCCGTTGCTTCAGCTGGCGGTTAACCAACATCCTGACAATGAATTGCAGATCGCGTAAGGTTTCGCCGCGTCGCCCGATGAGCAGTCCGGCGTCTGCACCTTCGATCTCGAACACGATTGAGCCGTCCCTGAGTTCGTCCAGCACGTACGCTTCTACATCGACATTCATAGCAGCGATGAGGTAGCCCAGGATCTCGCCAGTGGTAGCCTCCAATTCCTCGCGGTTTTGAATCGGCTCTGCGACAGGTTCTTGTCGCCTCCGGGCCGGTTGCTCGTCTCTAGACTCTTGGGCGGTTGGTTCGGGTTGCGTCCGCTCCTGTTGCGAACGCTGATTGTTGGATCTGCGCTGACGCCGCTGTCGGTTCTGTGCGGGTTGGCGGTTGCGTCGGGGTGCCGGACGCTCGCGGCGAGTCTCCGCGTCTTCGCTACCAGCTTCCCGGTTCGAGGAATCTCGTTGACCACGGGCCGGGCGTTCGCGTCGCTGACGATTTCGGTTTTGACGAGGTTGGCGAGTAGGCGCGGACGCCTCGGCATCAGCAACGCCCGTAGCCTCGTCCATTTGCGCTTGCCGTTCCGCTGCTTCCATTGCCTCTTCGGCAATGACGTCCGAGAGTTTAGCGACCTCAATTTCGGCTAGGGCACCTCCGAGCCCGAAGATTCCAGATCTGCCCGGGTTGAGAACCCTAATGTCTACGTCTTCGAGCTCTGCGCCTAGAGTTTCGAGCGCGACGGCGGTTGCCTCTTGTACGTTCTTGCCGGTGAATACTCGTCGAATCGTCATCGGTTGTCTCCTCCTCGTCCGAGTTGTCGTTGTCTTGGTTGCGTTCCGCGAGCTCGGTCTTTGCCGCTATCGCTTCGGCCCGCGTTTCTGCTGTGCCTAGATACAGCTTGCCAAACAGCTCGATGGGCTGTTTGCCGCCGACGAAGTATTGGATAAACACGCCGACGATGTTGGATAGCAATATGTAAATGCCGAGACCGGCTGGGAACTGATATGTAAAGACGCCGATCATTACCGGCATCATCCACTGCATGATTCGTTGTTGCGACTGCTGCCGCTCATCCATTGCGATGGTTGATGACATCTTGGTGGTGATGAACATTGATGCCCCGACCAACACCGGAAGTACGAAGTTCAAAGGCAGGTAGACCTGCGAAACCGTGTCTGCGAGGTCGATGCCCAAGAACAGGCGGCTGAAAGGCACGTCCGCGCTCGCGGGGTTCCAGGCGTAGAAGGACGCCGACAAATTGGCCATGCCTTCCGGTGTGGTGGGCATGGTTCGGATGATGGCACGGTAGAAGCCGATCCAGATGGGCATCTGGATGACCATCGGTCCGAGGCATCCGATCGGGTTTACGCCGGCCTCGCGATACAGCGCCATGGATTCGCTCGATTGCGCTCTACGGCTCTCAGAATCTTTCTTGTCCTTATATTTGTCCTGGATCGCCTTCATGCGAGGTTGCAAAGCCTGCAACTTCTTCATCTGACGGGTCTGGCGGACCGTGAGCGGGATCATCAATACACGCACGATGACTGTGAAGACGATGATGCTCAACCCGTAGTTGAGGAACAGATAGTGATACAACAGCGCAAGCGCGTTGATCATCGGGCGCATGATGCCCTGATCCCAGATGAGGCCGAGGAATTCCATCAGTGGATCCTCCACGCGCTTAAATCACTGTTGGCGCGCGGTCTAAACCATGTGATCATTCGCACGTTGCACCGTCCTTCAGGACTCGACATCCTTGTAGGATTTGGTCACTCGGCGAGTACCATTTGAGTTCGCCGTCCAAGGTGTGTATGTAGACGAAGTCGTTGATGAGGACCGGTGCGGATTTGACCGCGCTGTCTGTGGGGAAAGTGCCGATGATCTGACCATCGTTGACGTTGATGACGTGGACGTCTTCGGTTCCTGACGGGACGGCAAGGACGCGTTGGGTGAACTCGTTGCGGACACGATCGAAAAGGAGGGGTGCGCCGATTACCTGTCCGTCGATTCTTGTGCTCCAGATGGGGTTGCCTGTTGAGATGTCCAGAGCATAGATGTGGCCGCCGAGGGTAGAGACGTAGATGGCTCCTTTTTGGTCGTCGGGTATCCCTTCTGCCCAGACCCATGCTTCGGCATCGAACTGCCAATCGAGTGATTGCGATTTTGGATTGAGTCGGTAGAAGTTGCTTGCTAGATCTCCGAAGTAGATGGCGCCTTGATGGAATACGACAGGGCCGGTGATGGCGCCTTCAGAGGAGTATCGCCATTTGACTCGTTCGGGAACGTCGTCTTCTGAGATGTCAATGGCGTAAAGAGTTCCTGCGCTGGTGCCGACATATGCAGTGTTGGTTGCGTCGTCAACCGCGACTTCGCCCCAAACTTCGCCATCCAGAGGTTCCCGCCATGCGACGCGTCGCCCGGCGTTGGGGTCGGCGCTAAAGGCATAGAGGTATCCAGGTGGCTCGCGTTCGTCGTCTACCGGACCTGTGCCTATGAGCAACAGACCGTTGGCGGTGGG
Organism: Chloroflexota bacterium; assembly: GCA_009837685.1. Lineage (GTDB taxonomy): Bacteria > Chloroflexota > Dehalococcoidia > Lucifugimonadales > Lucifugimonadaceae > Bin127. The sequence continues at coordinate 9,559 of VXTA01000159.1, forward strand.
TTGGAGTTGCCCGACTAGTTTGGTTCGCAGAGGAAAACTACCTGAATTCCAAGCTAATCCGCCGCTGTCGATCGAGACGCTGAAAACTTCGCCGTCGCAATTGGAGCCAGCGCAGGTGTAACCAGCTGCGTATACGGCACCGTCTTGAATAACGGGCGCGCCATAAATCGCGCCTAGGCCGTTAGGCTTTTTGCGCACTCCATCCAGCTCATACGGGTATAGCCAGTTGACATCGAATGCGTGGCTCACGGCATCGATTCTGACCAATACACCGTCGAGGTTGCCGACGTAGATGAAGTTTCCGTCGGAGACTGGAGCGGACCAGCGTCCTTGGGGGGTCAGGTCGTTCAAACATCCGGTCAATGCAACGGCGCTCACGATCGCGAGAACCGACGCGAGTAGAACGCGCCGGATTTGTCGTGCGCCGAGTAGTGGTCTCATTGGACCTGAGTCTCGCTGCTGCATTTGGTCGATATGGTGTCTTCGTTGCGAACCGGTACCGGGTCCAATCCGCCAGTCGTGAATGGGTTGCATCGGGCGATTCGCTTCACACCCATCCAAACCCCTCTCGACACGCCATGAACCTCGATTGCTTCAGCCGCGTACTCGGAACAAGTCGGCTGGTAGATGCAGGTGCTGGGTAGATACGGAGATACCGCAAGTTTGTAGAACTTGATGAGCGCCAACGCGGATTTCGCTATCACACTCTCACCTCGACGTGCTCTTGGAGCGCGTTCGATTGCCAGACTTCAGGCGTCGAAAGAGCCTGTTTACCGATCCAGCCAGCTTTTCCGATGTAGCGTCTGCCGCTGCCGGGAAGGCGTATATGACGTAGTCCCATCCTTTAGGGTGGTCCGATTTTCCGACAATCGCTCTTAGACGTCGCTTGATTCGGTTTCTCACCACCGCTCCGCCGACGCGTTTCGGAATTGCGAAACCGTAACGCGAATCGGCATCGGGTAGCTCCGATCTGACCGCAGTAATCGAAAGCAGTGCGTCTCGGGCCCGTTTGCCGTCTCTTAGTGCTCTTCGGAACTCTTCGCGACGGCGCAACCGTCGATGC
>VXTA01000353.1 GCA_009837685.1 Chloroflexota bacterium
ACCCACCGAAGAACCCGTGGCCGCGACCGCTCCTGAACGTGACTTAGACATCGTGACGCTGCTGCCGTTCGATGGAATACCAGCGATCGACAACCCGCACTTCTTCCCAGACCTCGAAACCGCCAACATGTTCTACAACGATGGCGAGTTGGTACTGGGTGTCGAGATCGACGGCGATGCTCGCGCATACTCGGTTCCTCTGTTGAGCAGTCACGAGATCGTCAATGATGTTGTTGGAGGCAAGCCCATCGCGGTCACTTGGTGACCGCTCTGCTTCACTGGAATCGGGTATTCCAGAGAGGTGAACGGGGAGACGCTGACATTCGGTGTCTCGGGCAAACTCACTATGAACGCGCTCATCATGTACGACCGCCAGACGCGTTCGCTTTGGAGCCACTTCCTCTCCGAAGGCATCGAGGGCGAATACAAGGGCGTCAAGCTGACCAACGTACCGCTTGTTCTCACAACTTGGGAGGAGTGGCGAACATCCTTCCCGGAGACCAAAGCACTGCTCAAAGGCGAGTCCAGTTTCGACCCCTATACCAGCTACTACATACGCGACGATGCCGGAGTTATCGGCGAATCAAATCGCGACGAACGCCTGTACGGCAAAGAAATCGTGCTCGGAGCCGGGTTCGATGACGGAGCAATAGCGTTTCCGCATACCGCTCTGCAAGAAGAGCAGGTGATCAACACCGAGATCAATGGCGAACCAGTAGTCGTCTACTACGAATCGCAGACCAGCACAGCAATCGCCTATTCCAGAACGGTCGGCGAAGATACATTGGAGTTTTCGCTTGAAATCGAGGAAGAAGGCGAAGGAGTGTCAAGGCGATGGATGGTCGACGCTTCCGGTTCGAGATGGTTGCCTCTCAACGGCCAAGCGTGGAGCGGCGATTTCCAGGGGACGCGACTCGATCCGGTTCATGCTGTTAACGTATTCTGGTTCGCATGGAGCGATTTCTATCCTGAAACGGAGATATACGGGCAATGAGCGTCGATCTAAGAGGCTGGATTCGCGATGTTCCAGATCACCCTAAACCGGGGATCCAATTCAAAGACCTGACTCCCATCTTGGCCGAACCAGCGGCTTTTCGCGCCGCCATCAACTGGTTCGATGCTCAGGTGCTAAAGCTCGATCCCGATGTCATTGCGGCGATCGATGCCCGCGGTTTCGTGTTCGCATCGCCTGTAGCCGACCGACTGGGTATTCCGCTCGCACTGGTAAGGAAGAGTGGCAAATTACCGCCGCCAGTCATCAGAAACCAATACTCTTTGGAATACGAAGACCTTTCGACTATCGAGATAAGGTCAGACGCTCTCACTAAAGGGCAGCGCATCGTCATCGTCGACGACTTGCTCGCGACTGGTGGGACCGCGGTCGCGGCGGCGGAACTCGCCGAGGAACTTGGTGCCCATGTCGTAGCGCAGATTTTCTTGGTCGAACTCGCATTTCTGGACGGTCGCGAACGCATCACAGACCGCGACCCTGATTGCGAGGTCGTCGCCCACATCGTCTACGACTGATCACGCGAAAGCCGAAGCTCCATCAATCGCGCTCCGACGTAGAGTCCAATAAACTCGATCACCGTCAATAACGCGATAAATAGCGTTGCCTCTAAGAAGAACCGTTCCGGGAAGAGCAGTAACAGGTAGTGTCGGAACGGATCTAGTTGCCAAAGATCATTGGCGAAACTCAGCAAGTGGAACTGTGTGAATATCCACGTGAAGTCGATTATCGCTATCACCACAACCGCGGCAATGATGAGTCCCCACACCAACGCGGACCATCGTAGCCACCGCGACATCGATGCGAAGAATTCGCGACGACGAATCGCCAGTCCCAACGCTGTGCAAAGCACCAAAACGACGCCGCTCCACACCGAGACCGTAGCAACGTAACGCATCAAGTCCTTCACATCGATCATGTGGAGGATCTCGCGCTCATCAAACAGGCTGACTATCCCGCGCGACGTGTTGACCCGAACATCCAAACGCTCGGCATCGTTCGCAAAGTAGTCCTTTATCTGATCCGCCGCAGAATCCAGTTCTGACACCGGCAACCCTGTCCGCTCCGAGACACCGTTGCGCCACCAGTTATACGTGTAAAGCCAGTCCGAATCGGTTATGTAAACGACGTTGACAGCGATTAGGAATATCGGCAACAGCACTGCGAACACAACGCCGAGTGCGAGCATACTCCATCCAGACGCGCCGAGATTTTGAAATTTGGTCACGAGATTCAGCGTAAATCACTCGTGACCAAACACTCAGCAACTATCAGGACCGTATGGACGAGCCAGAACTCAGATTCATCGCGATTTGGTGCGCGATCTTGACGTTGTACTCGCTAGCCAACTTCTTGTGGTTCACTGCGTCGACGATCGTGCCGATGAAACAGTGCCCGGCCGTAAGCAGATACAACACCCCTAACCCGATGTGACCGAGAACAAATCGTTGAACTCCAGCGATCAATACGAATCCGACCAAGGTGAAAAGCAAAATCGTTGTTTCATCTTTCCGTTGATTGCGGTACGCCATCGCGAACATCTGCTCCGATTCTTCTGAGATGTTCTGCACAATTCCAGATATGGCCGCCTGCTCTCCCGGAGGTATCTCCGGCAGCAATTGCATCACATTCGCCATAGTCAACTACTCCTTATCGATTTGAACAGCCCCATTTCAAGCGTTATGACCCGCCACAAGATGATCGCAACAGCCGGTATACCCAGGATGTGCGCCTCGATCGCCGAGATCACGTCGCCACGGAAGAGATACGATATCGAGTGGCCTAGCCCGTAGCCGGGACTTTTGATCCCCCACACGTAGTAAGGCCAGAATATCGTGAAGTGGAAATCGGAGTTCGGGTTGCCAAGTGCGAGCACAACCAGCGCCGCCACCCAGATCGCAGCCTCCCGATCAACATACCGAAGAAGCACACCCATCGTCTTCATACTCGAATCCATGCATAGAGGTTACAACGCCAACACCTAACACCGACAAGGCGATTTTCAACAATGAGTCAACCGATTCCATCCGCCAAAAACGACCAAATCGGCTTCCAATTCTTGGTCGACACCGTTCGCACACTCCGAGATCCGGGCGGCTGCCCTTGGGACGCCGAGCAGACTCATCAGTCGTTGCGCCCAAACCTGCTCGAAGAAGCGTACGAAATGCTAGAAGCGATCGAGAATGCAGATCCTAACGCTCTCGAAGAAGAACTCGGCGACGTGATGATACAGATCGTCTTTCACGCCGACATCGCACGTCGCAACGGCGATTTCGATGCCGACTCCGTTTGCCACAAAGTGGCCGAAAAACTCATACGACGCCATCCCCATGTATTCGGTGACGCCGACAAACTCGAATCTGGCGAAGACGTAGTGGACAGATGGGAGCGAATCAAACGCGAAGAAGCCGGTGGTATCCGCTCCATCGTCGCATCGGTTCCCAAAGCGCTCCCCGCACTCGCGCAGTCAGCCGTGCTCCAACGGAGGGCGATCCGCGCAGGATTGCCAGTCGGAAATAACGCGGACACAACCCCAATCTTTCTGGAAAGAAAACCAAACGAATCCGACGATCAACTCGAACTCCGCGCGGGCCAATTCCTCGCTGCAGCCGTCCGCGCCGTTCAGGACCAAGGCGTCGATGCCGAAACTGCGTTGCAAAAGGTCAACTCCGCACTTCGAAACCGCGTACTGCGAGCCGAGGAACTCGCCGAAGGAACCGCTTTAGCCGAACTGGACGGCCAAGACCGCCACCGTATCTGGGAACTCGCAGGCTAACCCGTAACTTCCACTGCGCTGCCACTAAATGCCGTCACCTCACCCACAACCGTCCCAGTGACACCTCGCGAATCAAGATCCGCCAGCAATCCGTCAACTGACCCTTCTGCCACCGAGATCAGCAAACCGCCGGAAGTCTGGGGATCGCACATCAGCAATCGGTCTATTTCGCCGAGAGCTTCCGACCACGTCACGCTCTCCCCGCAACTCTCCAAGTTCCGATGCGTTCCGCCCGGCGCAATCCCACCCTCCAATAGCTTCACAACGCCCGGCAAAACCGGCAACGCCGACCGACTCAACTGCCCCGTCGTACCGCTCGCCCGCATCATCGTCATCAAGTGACCAACAATCCCGAACCCGGTCACATCCGTCGCCGCATGAGCCCTGGCCGACACCATCGCCTCCGACGCGTCGCGGTTCAACCTCAGCATCGATCGGACCGCGGCATCCAAAACCTCGCCTAACGCTTCACCATTCTTGAGCGCCGTGGTAACAACGCCCGTCCCCAATGGCTTAGTCAAAACCAAAACATCGCCAGACTCAGCCGTCGAATTCTGTACCTGTCGCCCCGGCTCTACAACGCCTACTACCGACAACCCATACTTTGGCTCCACATCATCCACCGTGTGACCGCCCACGATCATCGCTCCCGCCTCTGCAACCTTCGCGGCACCACCACGCAGTATCTCAGCAGACACTTCGAACGGCAAAGATCGCGGAAACGCCGCCACATTCAAAGCCGTGATTGGTCGACCACCGACCGCGTATACATCCGACATCGAGTTCGCCGCCGCAATCGCACCATACGTGAAAGGGTCGTCGACGATCGGCGCGAAGAAATCGACTGTCAGCACCAACGCGACGCGCTCATCCAAACGGTAGACGGCAGCGTCGTCACCGTGTTCGAAGCCTACCAGCAAATCAGGGTGTGGAACGGCTCCGTTCATCAGCCCGCCCAAAACCTGGGCGAGTTCGCCTTGGCTAAGCTTGCCCGCTCAGCCAGCGCAGCTGGCGAGCTCCGTTAGCCGCGGGACCTTTTCACTCATTACTCGATGCTCTCAACAATCAAACGAGACGATACAAAGAACCACCGTCTCACTTCTCCCACAATGGTATCCCCGCAATACTCAGTGTCCGTCATACCCAATCGACTTAAAATTGAGACACATCACCTTCACACTCACGAAGCCTTCGGATATCTCCGTTATGACTCAACTCCCACTCGCTGACGTCCTGCCAATCTCAGCCTCCGTTAACGACGCGGGTCGTCTCGCAATCAACGGCCTGGACGTTCGCGACATAGTCGAAGAGTTCGGCAGCCCGCTCTACCTCTTTGACGAAAGCACTATCCGCGAAATGTGTCGAGAATTCGTCGGCAATTTCAGGCGTCACTACCCAAAAACCGACATCGAGTACTCGACTAAAGCGATGTCTAACCCCGCGATCTTGAAGATCATCGAACAGGAAGGCCTTCACATCGATGTCGTGACCGGCGGCGAGTTGGCATTCGCATTGGCTGCCAACTTCCCTGCTGAAAAGATCAACTTCCACGGAAACAACAAGGTCCGAAGCGAACTACGAGAAGCGGTTGAAGCCGGTATTGGACGCATCACCATCGATTCATTCCACGAGATCGAGCTTCTAAACGAAGTCGCTGGAGAACTCGGCACCACTCAAGACGTCAACTTGCGAGTCTCTCCCAGCATCGATCCGCACACTCATCGCCTCACCAGCACGGGCGTCTTGGACTCCAAATTTGGGTTCTCTATCGAGACTGGTGACGCAGAAAAGGCCGTCGCTGCTGCGTTGGCACAACCCAACCTCGACGTTCAAGGTTTGCACTTCCACCTCGGTTCCCCACTATTCGAGTTAGAACCGTACGAAGAGGCCATAGAATACGTTTGCGCCTTTGCCGCGAGGATGAAATGGGTTCACCATCTAGAACTTAACGAGTTCAGCCCCGGTGGCGGCATGGCTATCGGTTACCTATCGTCGAAACTGCCCCCAACGATCGCCGAATACGCCCAAACAATCTCTGAATCGCTCGTTTCCGCCTGCACCAAATACGGCCTCGACCAACCGAGGATGATCATCGAACCAGGCAGATCGATCGTCGGCAGGGCAGGCGTCGCAGTCTACAGCGTCGGAGGAATCAAACGAATCCCCGGAGTCCGCACCTACGTCAGTGTCGACGGTGGAATGGGCGACAACATCCGTCCCGCTCTATACGAAGCCGAATACGAGGTGATGTCGGTCGACGATCCCCTCGGAGAACCAACGCAAAAAGTAACCATCGCCGGAAAGTTCTGCGAGTCTGGAGACCTACTCGCGAAGGATGTCGAACTTCCCGACGTCAAAACCGATGACCTTCTCGCACTGCCCGCATCCGGTGCCTACTGCGTTCCGATGGCCAGCAACTACAACTTGCAGACACGACCCGCGATTGTGCTTGTCACCGAACAGTCCGAAGCGAGACTCATCCGCAGGCGCGAGACTTACGCCGACCTTCTCGCCACCGCGATATTCGAATAATGCTCACCGCATCGACAGATGTCAGATCGAGCGGCCAGTGGCAGACGATCGGAAATCGGGCGGCGATAACGCTGCTCAACGGTGCCATCAAGCAGCAGCGAGTATCCCACGCCTATCTCTTCATTGGCCCGAATCGAGTCGGCAAACGCACTCTGGCCATCGACTTCGCAAGAGCACTCAACTGCAACGCCCAAGAGGTGGCTGCACCGGGTTGGGGTGATCTGCAACCCGATCCGCCATGCGGTCAATGCTCCGCCTGCGACCGCATCGCACGCTCCAACTTCGCCGACGTTCAGATCATCACATCCGCAACTCAGACGTCGAAAGACTCTAACCCGCAAGCAGCCCAACGCCGGACGATGATCGGCATCGACTTGATCAAAGACCTCCAGTCCGACGCCATACTCGAACCCTATGAAGGACGAGTCAAGGTCTTCATCATTGACGAAGCAAACCGCATGTCCCAAGACGCCGCCAACGCGCTCCTCAAGACCCTCGAAGAACCGCCCAGCAGCGTCCACATCATCCTCATCGCACCTTCAGCAGATTCGGTGCCTGAGACTATCGCTTCGCGGTGCCACCTGGTCAGACTGCGATCCGTACCGCCAGAGACAATCGCCGACTCACTGATCGAACGCCACGACGTACCGCAGGCCGAGGCTCAAACCCTCGCGAAAATGTCGATGGGCGCACCCGGATGGGCAATCGCCGCATTAAACGACCCATCGCTCATTGACACCCGAAAGCAGTCCGCATCACGCATCATCGACATCATCAGAGCCGATCTCCCCGACCGCTTCGACTACGCCTTTGAGATGACCCGAGAATTTCGACGCGACCGCGCGTCGGCCCTCGATGAGATCGCACGCTGGCTCGAGATACTCCGCGACATCGCGATGCTCCAGAACGATCTGAATCAACACATCGTCTTCGGCGACCGCATCGAAGAGTTGTCGGATCTGGCCAAACAACTCACTACCGAAGACATCGCCCGCGCCTCATCAGCCGTCCAAAACACTCGCGACGCCCTGATGTCCAACGCCTACCCTCAACTCGCCTTCGACGCTATGATGCTTGAAGTGCCAAACGTTTAGTGAACATCTACTTTGAACGACGATAGAATGAAGTTCACGATAACAGGCGACCATTCAAACCTTTCCAAAATGTTGGCTCCAGAGCACGTACAGCGCGCGCAGCAATTTCTCGCCGATGCCGACCGCGAACTAGATGCCGGCGACCACTTCCAAGCGTCCGAGAAGCTGTGGGGTGCCGCATCGCACATGATCATCGCCGAAATGCACCGACGAGGCTTAAAACAAAGCGGTCACAGGGCAATGATTAACGCGATCGAACAAATCGCAGAAGATGCCGATGAACCCTCTTTGCGGACCAATTTCGCTATCGCCGAATCACTGCACGCTAACTTCTACCACGGCTTCATGCAACCCCAAGACGTGCGTCGTCATCGAAGTCACATTCACGAGTTCGTGGGAAAAATGAACAGGCTGACGAACGGTAAACCCGAGATCCGCAACTAACCCGCCGCTGTCGGCAAAGGCTGCTTCGCCAGCCAAGGCATGAAAGGCAGCCACGCCGGATCAACGCGGTCAGCGCTGAAACCCGCATACGGATTCGGACGCGGCTCACGCGGCTGACCCCTCAACGACATGCCCGCCTCGCGCGGAGTTGAACCCGCCTTCCGATGATTGCACCTCTGGCACGCCGTCACGACGTTCTCCCACGTATGCTGACCGCCCTTGCAACGCGGAATCACATGGTCTAGCGTCAACTGCGTGCTTCGCTTCCCGCAGTACTGACAGACATACCCGTCGCGCTGGAAAACCTCGCGGCGTGACAGCTTCCGACGGTGCAGCGGCTTCCGAACCATGTACACGAGGCGAATCACCTCGGGACGCTCGAACATGCGAGACACGGTGTGAATGTATTCGACACCGTGTTGAACCGTTTCGGCTTTGCCTTTGCCAAGTAGCGAAACGGCGCGGCGCACGTCGCAGATGTTAAGTGGCTGATAGTTCTGGTTCAGCACCAACACCCGAGAACGTATCAGCATTAACGCTTGATCACTCACAGTACTCATATTCTATAGCCGCAAAAGTCTACTTGAGCCAACAAACCATTGCGCTCAATGGCCTGTCCGACCATTTGATCAATTCACCCGCGAGAAAAGAACATCCACTGCCACGCCGACCTCGTTCGGCGCAAACGGAACAATAATCCCCCGCAGTCCCGAAATAATCTCAACTACCAACGAGCCCGTCAACTGTTCGTCCAACCACGACCTCGGTGCATCGTAAAGATAGATCTGCGAATACGATACTGAGTATGATGCTCCGCCGTACTCCAAAGCATCTTCAGGCACCACGTAGGTGAAAGCCGCCGCCGCTACGATCACAGCCGTGACGAGGACAATTCCGACAACTCCGCCTAACAACGCACCACCGATATCATTCACCCATCTCAATGGAGTAATGTTGATCATCGCTCGCACACTCGAAGACACTGATCGCGCCAGAATTCCGACCAACGCCGAAACGATGATATAGCCGACAGTCGTCGCGATCGACGTGTAGTTGGCAGGAAAACCAAGTAGTGGAACAACCCGCCCCGCCAGTTGAGCGCCCAGAACAATCGCCCCATACGCCGCCACTAACCAGATCGCAGTTCCCAATACCCCCACCTGAAAGCCCCAAAAGGCTAGCAGCAGGATCGTGAGGATGAATATTCCGTCAAGACCGTTCATCGGTTGATTAGCGCGTCACGTAGCAACGCAAATCCGTCCATACCCTTTCGACCAGTAACAATTCGCGCTCGAATCTCCATTCCCTTGGCGCGTGGAAATCGACCGCAAAGCAAGCGTTCACACTTGCTGTCTATAATCGAATGATAAGTTTGTCGCTTGGTACGAATAACGGCGTTGTGGGGTGCTTTGGGAATAAAGCTGTGAGCCTGGAACTTGTCCGCCATCTCATGAAATCGTCAGCAGAACACGCATTGAAGCAGATTGCAGTGGACGGTCTTCCTGCTTCAGGTAAGACGACGATCGGGAAGATGCTGGCAGAACGATTGGGGTTCGGGTTTCTTGATACTGGCTTAATGTATCGGGCCGTGACATTGGTAGCGTTAGGGAGGTCTGTTGCGTTAGATGATGTGGAAGAGTTAGGGAAGATTGCCGGTGCGGCCCAGTTTGAAGTGAAGCACCTAGGCGATAGGGATTGGCGATTGATGGTCAATGGCGAAGATTTGACGCGTCGATTGCATGCGGAGCAGATCAATCGGAGCGTCTCTCAGGTTTCGACAGTTCCCGAGGTTAGGCGCGCGTTGGTTCGTCAGCAACGCGAAATTGCTGATCTTGGGCCGATAGTGATGGCGGGGCAGGATATAGGAACGAAGGTCTTATCGGATGCGCCGTTGAAGATTTTTCTCGTTGCGTCGGCCGAGACGAGGGCTCGACGCAGGACTGAAGATAGCGATGGCAACATCGATGGTAAGGGGTACGAGGAGGTTCTAAGGTCGATCCAAAGACGGAATGAGATCGACTCTAATCGGGAAGACTCTCCATTGCGACCTGCGGATGACGCCAAGATTGTGGATAACGGATCGTCGACGCCAGAAGAAGTCATTGAGGAGATTTTGTCGATGATCGGTGCGAGTGAAGAGGTGCCCCATTTTGAAACCTAACCGACAATGGTTCTTCCCCTTCTGTAACACCGCCTTCCGCGGCACCTTGGCCATGTTCGCCGATATCGAAGTCCAGCACCGAGAACGCTTGAAGGTCGAAGGTCCCGTCATCTACGTCAGCAATCATCTGGCAAATCTGGACCCGCCAATCGTCGCATCCTTGCTCCCACGCCGAGCACTGTTTCTGGCCAAGCGCGAACTCTTCAACAATCCGCTCTTCACATTCCTCCTCAAAGGATGGGGCGCATATCCAGTCAGCCGCTACTCCGCCGACCTTCACGCTCTACGCTGGGCAAGAGCCATGCTCGCTCATCGACGCGCCGTCGTGATGTTCCCGGAAGGTACTCGCAGCCGCAACCTCGAAGGATTGAAAAAGGCACACATCGGAACCGCACTTCTAGCCGCTCAATCCGGAGCAACGCTGGTGCCGATGGGAATGTGCGGAACCGACGATCTGCAAAATATCCTGAAAGTGTTCATGCCGATCGCCAAAATCCGAGTCTCGGTCGGAGAACCCTTCAAGGTTTCCAT